>JAFTIA010000070.1 GCA_017457105.1 Lentisphaeria bacterium
ATTGAGCAAAACCCTGACAGACAAACGCATTATTCAGATGGGATATGACGATATCTTCATCCGGTATAATGAACTGCACTCAAGTTACTGAACCGCCGTATGCCGAACGGCACGTACGGTGGTGTGAGAGGACGGCTGTCCCAATAATGGACAGCCTCCTACTCGATTTGCTTGATCAGTTCTTTTCTTCCGGGAGTTCTTTTGTTTCCATTTTCTTGAAGGCCCGGACGCCCAGACGGTAGAGCAAAAAACCAAGCGTCAGGACAAAAATGGCGATGATCAAAATCGTGATCCGGCCGCGGAGGGGATTGGGTACCAGAAGCAGGAGCATCAGCAGACCGCCTGCAATCATGACGAACAATCCCACCATTTTGAACTGACGGAAGTCATTGCCGGTACCAACTTCTTTGGCAAAGTCCACCGGTTTATTCATGCGGGCGTAGAATTCTTCCACTTTTGCCCGGTATTCCGGCGTACAGCGTTTCCAGAAAAATGCGGAAATCAGCCATCCGGTGATCCCCAATGCGCCGATAATGAACAACTGCTCATGCCAGAGGATCTGGATGGACGGGTTGATTTTGGGGGCGAAAAAGCAGAAGCTGCTGCCAAGGATCCCCATGCCCATGGAGATAAAATAGGACCATGCCGGAGTTTTCCGGACGAACATGGCCATAAACATGGGAATGACGGAGGGGAAGCCGATCAGCGCCATCAGGATCAGCATATAACTGTAAAGACCGTCTTTCATGCCGAATTTGGTAAAGCACAGCCCGAGAATGATAAGGATCGAGCCGTAAATGGCATTGACAAAGCGACCCATCACCAGAAGTTTTTTGGGATCTGTGATTTCCTTGACTTTCAATGCCGCCGCCAGCGGGGGATAAATATTGCGCACAACCAATGCTGCAATGCCGTTGAAGGAACTGTCCAGCGAACTCATGGTCGCTGCCAGGATCGCCATCGCCATCAGCCCGATAAGCCCGGTGGGCAATACTTTGGAACTGACTACGGCATAAGCCGCATCCGCCACATTGGGGATCCCCTTGACCGCCATAATGTCGTTATAATAAATCAGACGGCCGACGATGGGCGGGATGTACCAGATGGATGCCCCGAAAAGCAGCATGATCCCCACAAAAAGTGCCGCTTTGCGGGCTTCTGTGCCGTCTTTGACGGTAATATATCGCGCGGCAAGCGAAGTAGAGCCGGAGATTTGCAGGAAAAGCAAGCCCAGAAGCCAGCCCGGCGTGAACAGTCCTGCTGCGATTTTGACGGGCGTTTTATAAACATATCCGGCCGGTTTGAGCAGGGCAAAGTCTTCCGCCAGCCCCTGCTGGTTGATCATGTCAAACATGTTGGTGACCCCGCCCACCTCCAGCAGAGCCAGCACGGTTACGGCAATACTCACCGGGATCAGTACGGATCCCTGCACAAAGTCTGTGGCAAGCACCCCCCATGTTCCGGAGCAGCTGGAATAAACAGTAATAACAACACCTACGCCAATGATCAGCAGGTCCAGCCGCAGTCCGAAAACCGTGGAGACAAAAGTCGCCGTCCCCACCAGCGCCAGACTGGCGCCGAACATGCCGCTGATGATCCCGTAATAGGCAACAAACTGTTCTGCCACCCGTCCGAAACGGTTGAACATAACATCACCGCCGCTGACGACCCGCAGCTGACGGTATTTCGGTGCAAAATAGGCTGCATGAAGAAATGGCCCGAGACTGCCGGTAACGGTAATGAGCATCACGCTCCAACCCGCTACAAATGCCTGACCGGAAATGGCAACAAAGGTCATAGCGGTAAAACTTGCCATAAAGGTACTGGCCCCGACCAGCCACCAGGTGCCGCGGCAGCCCGCCCGCAAATAATCATCGGCATCCGAACTGAAACTCCGGAAGGTGATTCCGATGGAGATCAGCAAGGCAAAGTAAATGACTGCCGTGATGATCTCACTGATGTGTAATGTGATCATTTTTTCTCTCCTCTTTTTTATGAAAAAAACGCTTTGTATAATGTACCGCCAAATGACAGAAAAAACAATAGTTTTTATTGCAGAAAAGTTGTAAAAAATGGAAAAAAGGCTATATTAAAAGGTCAATAAAAGAATGAAAACACTTGATTTTCAATGAAAAGGTTGGTATGAGTAAGGTTCATCGGGAACATTGGGGAAGCAGTTTCGGGTTTGTAATGGCTGCCGCCGGATCTGCTATCGGGTTGGGGAATGTCTGGAAATTTCCGTACATCACCGGGATGAATGGCGGAGGTGCCTTTGTTTTGATCTATCTCCTCTGTGCAATCACCATCGGTGTGCCTGTGATGCTGGCAGAAATGTCCCTCGGGCGGGCTGCCCAGAGTGATGTGGTGGGGAGTTTCGCCCGCTTTGCGAAAAATCACTCTGTTGTACCGAAGTTTTTTGCCGGATACGGTATCGGGCTTGCCACGATGCTGTTCTTTCAGGATCAAATCGGGTTGGGGACGGTGATCGCTCTGCTTTCGCTGGTGATTTTGCGTTTCGGCTGGATCGCCGCCGGATACAGTGCGGCATTGATCGCTTTGCTGATCCTCTCTTATTACGCTATGATCGGCGGTTGGTTCGGCGTGTATATCTGGAAGGCGCTTTCCGGGCAGTTGGCTTTTGCCAATGCGCAGGAGGCCGCACAGACTTTTCAAAACATGGCGGCAAATGGATGGCTTACTTCCTCGATGACGATCCTCTTTCTGGCTGTTTGTGCCAGTGTGTGCTGGTTCGGTGTCCGGGGCGGGGTGGAAAAGGCTTCCAAAATATTGATGCCGCTCCTGTTTATTCTGATGGTCATTATGGCGGTCCGTTCTCTGATGCTGGAAGGTGCCGGAGCGGGGGTGGAATTTTTTCTTGCGCCGGATTTCAGCAAATTGACCACTCACGGTGTATTGGAGGCTATGGGGCACTCGTTCTTCACCTTGAGTCTGGGGATGGGTATTGCAGTTACCTACGGCAGTTATCTGCCGCGGAATAAAAATATTCTTTCGTCCGCAGTGGTGATTTGTGTATTGGATACCAGTATTGCGCTGCTGGCGGGGCTGGCGATTTTTCCTGCTGTTTTTGCCGCAGGTATGAGTCCCGGGGCAGGGCCGGGGCTGCTTTTCAATATTCTGCCTGTGACGTTCCAGACGATTTTCGGCAGCTGGTCGCCGTTGTGGAACGGTATGTTCTTCCTGCTGATGCTGATCGCTGCGATCACCAGCGGGATCAGTCTTGTGGAGGTGGGAGTTTCCACCTGTATGAATCAGTGGAAAATCAGCCGGAAAAAGGCGGTGCTTCTGTGCCTTGTTTTTGTCAGTGCCTTTTCTCTTTTGAGTTCCGTAAGCAATGTTTCCTGGGAAAATCTTTCCGGGCTGGAAGCGGTCGTGGTGTACGCCTTCGGCAGTGCCAGAAGCAGTTTCTTTGATTTGCTGGACTATGTGGCATCCAGCTGGGTCCTGCCGCTGAACGGTTTAGCTGTGGCGATCTATGTCGGCTGGATCTGGGGAGCCGGCAAAGCTGTGCGGGAACTGTACCGTCAGGGGCAGGATGTGAAGATGCGCGCCTTCTCCCGGACAGAAAAATGGAAAGCCCTGCTTCTCCGGCGGGTGCCGATGCGCACCTGGGTGTTTTTCATCCTGTTTATGACGCCGATCCTTGTATTGATCACATTCCTTTTTACAACCGGATTCTTTTCGTAAAAATCATTCCGGTATAGGAAGAATGACCGGGACGGTGGTGCCGCAAAGGTCGTTTTTATTGCTCTTTCCCTCGTATGCCGAGATAAAATACTGATGTGTCCCGGCGGGCAGTTCCGCAGAGATCGTATTTTTTTCGATCTTCGCCGGAATGTGTTTCCATTCTCTCTTGCTTGGAACCGGATCCGTATCCTCTGTATAACAAAGTTCCGCCCACTGGATCCCGTTGCCCGGAGCCAGAATTTCTGCAGAAACCGTATTCCCGTTTGCAGTGATTTCAGAAAGTTTGGGCAGTCCCGGTTTGCTTTGGGTAAAATGATCCGCCATCCGCATACAGGCATTCAGATAATACCCTTCGTGGGAATGGGATAACTGGATCACAAAGGTGTGATTTGACACCTTGGGACATTCTTCAAAAGCATTTTTCATTCCCTGCAGCGTTATGTGCTGATCATCCGTGCCTGTGATCCAGTAGAGGGGGACTTTGGCGGCATGATGAAAACGGCCGTTGGTAAAAGCATCGCTCTCTTTTTTGAGATCGCCGCAATAGATTTCCACGCCGCCCCGGAAACGGGGATCCACTGCCGCCACCATGGCACCGTACCAACTTCCCCAGGAAAGCCCCACAAATGCTGTTTTTTCCGGGTTGACATCCGGTTGCGCCAGCAGAAGAGAGTGTGCAAGGATCACATTGGCAACATTGGCAACATGATCCTGCCGTTTGCCTCCGGGGAGCGGCTTCTTATCAAATGTCAGGATCTTAGGCAGTTCCTCTTCGGTAACTTCAAAGGGGGAACGCACTTCCACATCAAACTCCGGATAGGGTACCGGGTATTGATTGTACCAGTCCAGCGCAATAACTGCATAGCCGTGTTTGATCCAGTATTGTGCGGCACTGGGGAAGGCTGTTCCGCCGCCGCCGTGGATCATTACCACACCGGGGAAGCCGCCTTCCGGCACAGGGGTTTCCGGGAATCCGAGATAGGCAAAAAATTCTGCTTTGCACTTCTTCGAGAGGTGTTCCGGCGGCGGTTCCGGCAGTTCACTGCCTGCAGCCGGTCCAAATCCGCTGACCAATAAAGAACGCAGTCCCGTTGCCCGGCTTTCTTCCGGACCATCCCGGAATGATGGTGCATTTTTCAACAAAGAAAAGTCCCAGTATTTTTCGGGATCTTCACGGAAAAATGGTGTATTCTTCTGCATTTTTTATTTTCCTTCCGCATTTTACTTTGCGTGTTCCTGAAAGATCAAAAGTTGCGCCCCGGGGGTGAAGTCAAGACGGAATGAATCGCCTTCCGCTTCATTCAATGTGGCTTGCCACCAACGGTTCAGCCGTAATTTGGCCATGGGATATTTCAAGCCGGAAGAGGTGACTTCGGTATCCGTCTGCAACGCAATAATGGAGATTTGCTGCCCCGGGACAGAGGCAAATTCTCCGGGCTTGTTTGCCACAAAGAAGACGCCGTAATTGGTTACTGCCCGCACGGAATCCGCCAGTTTGGAATAATCTGCCAGAAGGGAGAGATTCCCCAGGGTGTGGTCTTCCCGTTTGCCGGTCGCCCCCAGAATAACAATGTCCCGCCAGTTTTGTTCCATGCAATAACGGAAAGCTTTGGATAGATCGTTGGTCTCCTGTTCCCGTACATGGACCAGTTTTTGGGCATACTTTTCCTTCCATTGAGGCGGCAGACTGTCCAGATCGCCAATGACGACCTCCGGTTCCAGTCCGTATTCCGGGAGTAATGCGGCGGCTCCGTCACAGCAGACGATCCTGTCCGCCTGTTGTAAAAGTTCAAGCGGCTGCGTATTCCGTGGGGGATCGCCGTCTGCAAGGATTACTGTGAAATGGGTTCTTTCTGACATTTTTTGATATCCCGGTTCCACTGAATATAAAAGATGATTCCGTTGGCAAGGGCAAGTCCCCACATGGCAAGAACAGCCACAGAACCGCCGGTAAGCTGATAAGCTTTGTACCACATCCAGATGGAGAGAAGATTGACTGCGGTCCAGAGAAGCCATTGGTCTGAACAACGCTTGACCGTCAGGATCATGGCTGTGATGGAGAGGATCGTAGTGGCACTGTCCACCCATGGCTGGGAATCCTCCATTTTTTGCAGGATCAGTGCATAAATCACGATCCCCGCAAGAGAGCAAAGAAAATAAAGCAATTTAGATTTCAGGGGAAGGGTGGTTTTCCGGATGATCTGTTCCTGCCCGAGATTTTGCTTCCAGGTAACCCAGCCGACAAACATCATCGGCAGATACCAGCCCCAATTCAGCATGACCTCCCCGTACAACTGCTGCGTAAAAGAGATCCATCCGTAAAAAAGAACATTCACGATACCGAAAAAATAACAGCTTATTTTGCCTTTTCCGGCAAGCAGGGTGTATAAAATCCCGGTAACCGCCGCAAGGATGCCGATAAGAGTATCTTTCAGTACCAGCGAGATCCATACCGTGGAAACCACACAGAATCCGATCCAGAGAACTTCCGGTGTTTTCCAGCCGGAACATTCGCCTTTGAACCATTGTTTGAATTTGTTTATCATTTTGATCCGGAATTTTTTAAGAGAGTGGCCGCGGCCCGGTTTCGTTCATTCCCGCAAGTAATGGTTATGCCGGTAAAATATTTTCCTTTACAACTGCAACCATTTCCAGAAATTCATCCCAGTTTTGCGGACGCCTTTCCGGTGCGATTTCAAGCATCTGGTCAATCAGATCGGAAAATTCCGGGGGAATTTCCGGGTTCACTTCTGCCAGAGGTGTCACTCGTCTATGGATCATATCATCATATACCGCAGCAACATTTTTCCCTTTAAACGGAGTTTCGCCGGTCAGGAGATAATAGATGGTTGCTCCAAGAGAAAATATATCCGTCCGGCAATCGCAACTTAAAACCTGTTTGATCTGTTCCGGACTCATAAATCCGGGCGAACCAAGTACCTGTCCCCGCTGGGTAAGCATACTTTCCGCATCATCCAGAGATTTGGCAATGCCAAAATCCAGCAGGACCAGTTCTCCGGATTCCTTGAGCATGATGTTGGATGGTTTGATATCCCGGTGGAGAACATGAAATTGATCCCAGGCATACTGAAGGGTCATGCCCACTACTTCCAGAATGTAAAGACAATACTCCAGCGGGAATTCATATTTCTCCGCAACTGCCTGCGAAAGAGAAATCCCATCTACATATTCAATAACAATGTATTCCGGCTCCCGGTTAAAATCCCCATCCAGCATTTTGGCAATACACGGATGATCCATTTCTTTCTGGATCTGATATTCACGCAGAAAACGCTTTCTGCCGATAGAGGAGCGTTGTGTGTTGGAACGGAGTATTTTCATGACCGCCCGGCTTTGAACATCATCCGTCGGGTGGCAGATGAAAATTTCTCCCATGCCGCCTTCTGCCAATTGCTTGAGAATACGCCAGTTCCCAAGGACTGCGCCGGGACCGATATCCTGATATTTTTTGACCTCTCCCGATTTCAGAGATGCTTCATACTGTGCCTGTGCATCGTCCGAATTCAGAACAATTGTCCGGTCAAAATTACTGTTTTCCATGTTCAATACTCTACTGTATTATCTGCTTATTGTACATCCGTGATACTATATCATCGCAAGTTTTTTTTTCAAGTATCACGGAATTGTACGGGAGTGATTCATCAAAAAATTCCGGGGTAATGCGCAATGTTCCCGTAACTTTTTTTATTTGCCCGCCGGACGCAAGTGGATAAGTGCCCGGTAATTGGGCGGGTAGTCATCTTCCGGTATATTGGGAAGGGGGGCTCCTGCATGAATAAGACGGCGGGCGGTGCTGTAAAGCATTTCTTCGTCCATGCCCCATTCAATGATACCTTTGCCGCCGATTTTAATTTTCATGTCAGGTGCGATCATAAGCAGATGCCGCAGGAAACTGCTGTTACGGATGGCCCAGTGCAGGGGGTACAGCCCTTTTGTATCCGGGGTATCTATGTTGCAGCCGGCTGTGAGCAATGCCGAGATGACATTATGACGGCCTCCCTGATTACTCCGTGAAAGTTCTGTGATCAAATTGGATTTACCATAAGAGGTTCCATCGACTTCATCCCAGCATTTGGCAAGCAGCGCAATAATGACCGGTTCCGGCAACTCCAATGCTTCCGGCGGGAATTTACTGTAGCTGAAATCCGGAGCCGCATCTTCCAGCAATTTGAGCATTGTCTGCGCTGTAATTCCTTCATCATCATAGATAAAAAGAAGAAAAGCCTGAAGAATGACCAGTGGATCAAATTGGTTCCGTCCGGTCCGGATGTCCTGCTGCAATTTTGCCAGTTGATCTTCCAGTAACTTTTTTGCATTGGGACTTACTGTGTACTGTTGCTCGTTCTGACACTGGAGTGCATAACTTTTCAGCGTTTGATAATATTCTGCCCAGCGATTGTCATTATTCAAAAGAGTTTGCATGGTATCCGTCAAAGCTCTTCCTTCGGCGCACAAACGACCGGAAACTTGCTGTATATTGCTTTTTTCTGCGTTTTCCCGGTTTTGGAGTTCCTGCGACAGGCGTTTATGCAGTTCCGTATAAAATTGAAGAGCCTGAGTATTGTAATAATTTGCTCCGTGACTGCTTTTGTCCATCTGAACGGCAACCAGTTTTTCATTGACATACTTTATGCGGCCGAGCAATGTGAATTGTTCTGCTTTTTTCACTGCCGCTTCCGTTATTTTGGAAGAAACCGGTTTTTCCAAAGCAGAGGTTTTTGCCGGGACAAAAGGTGCAACTATGACCGGCGGGGGCTCGGGCATTTCATTTTCATTTGTTTCCTGAATGGAAACGGCTTGTGCCGTTGTCGCCAGGGGGTCGGCCGCTTGCATGCTGTCATTTTCGGATGACAGCAGCTCCGGCGTATTTGCCGGCTTGGATACCCCGGCGTTGTAAAGCAAATGGAGTATTTCTTCCGGGACATCGTTAGCCATGCCCCATGCTGCAATGCCTTTTTTCTCCAGCGTAACGGTCAAATCCGGTGCGGCATAGAGCAATGCTTGTACTGCGGCTGCCGATTTCTGTTTCATTGCCCAATGCAGAGGGGTACAGCCTTGCGAATTCGGCAAATCTGCACAGCATCCGGCTTGAAGTAAAGCTGTGATTACTTCCGGGCGCGGCGGGAGCCCTGTTCTGGAAAGTTCTGCAATCAGGTTTGATTTTTTGTATGACACGCCATCAACCTCATCCCAGCACCTTGAAAGGAGGGATACGAGGACAGTTGCCGGCAATTCCAATGCAGATGCAGGAAATTTGCTGTAACAGAAATTCGGATTCAAATCCTGTATCAGTTGGAGCATGGTCTGTTCCGAAATATTTTCTTCTGATTGCGCATGGCAGAAAAGCAGCATGGATTGCACAAGGATCAGCGGGTCAAGTCCGGTCAGACGGCTTTGCAGTTGATCCTTGTGGGCAATGCCGCCCGGAGCATTCCGGAAAGTTTCTTCCGACTGGCATTTGACTGCATAATCTTTCAGCAGCCGGTAAAATTCTGCATGTCTGGCGGATTGGGGATCGTTGTCCGGCGGATCCGTCAGAAACTGCGCACTTTCAGCCAGAAAATCTTCCCCGTCTTCACCGCACAATGTTCCTGCCGCTTTCCGGAGCGGAGATTGCCTGAATTTTTTCTGAAATTGCAAATCCTTTTTTAACCGGGCGCATAGATCGTTATAAAATTGTTTCTGTGCTGTTTGAATAGCATTCGGATTGCTTATCAATGCCAGTTTTTGAGCTTTCTTTTCGGCAAAATTCAATCGGCCATGCAGTTGAAACTGTCTGATATCCGGTATGGATTCCGGGTTGATTTCAACAACTTCCAGCATATCCAGCATATTTTCAATCTTTTCTGTGTGAGCCGCCTCTTTTTCAGCTGTTTTACTGACAGAAAAGATGAAATAAGCAACTCCTGCCGCAACAGCCAGTATGCCGCAGGCAAGGAGCGGCAGCAGGATTTTTTTGCTGCTTGAATTTTTTTGTTTTTGCGGGGGCTGCTGTTTTGCCGGAGCAGGAGTTGTTTTTACTGTTGCTGCGGACTTGGTGATTTTGCCTGTTTTTGAGGCGGCGATTGCCGGTTTCGTCGCAGGTTTTACAGGAGTCTTTTTCAACTCCTGCAAGGCTGGCTTGCTGTCGCCACGGGGTTTTAATTCCAACTTTTGCGCGGTTCCACGGGGCGTAGCGGGCGTGGTTGTCAGGGGTGCTGCAGCCGCTTTCGGTGTATTTGTCAGTTGTATGGTCTGCGGCATTGTCTGGCGGGATTGAAATTGCAAAATCCGATCGATCCGGGCAATCAGTTCCGTCATATCAGAGGGGCGTGCATCCGGATTTTTCGCCATCATTTCGCTGATCAGCTGCGCCGTTGGTGTAGAAACTTCCGCAAGTTTCTGTAACGGCTTCGGTTCCTGTTCCAACACCTGCGCCATAATGCTGAAAACAGTATCTCCCGGGAAGGGATATTGCCCGGAAAGCATGTGGTACATGGAGGCCCCCAGACTGTAAATGTCCGCCCTTACATCAACTTTGTGAGAGGACCTTAACTGTTCCGGTGAGGCATAATGCGGCGTTCCCAGAATGGCATTGTCCATAGTGAGCGTCATGGAGGAATCCGACTCTGCTTTGGCAATGCCCAGGTCGGCAAGTTTTACTTTTCCTTTGCTGGAAAGCATGATATTGGCAGGTTTGATATCCCGGTGAACGATGTGCATTTCTGCCGCCGCCTGCAGAGCTTCTGCGACTTGCCGGATGATTTGCAGAACCCTTTCTTCCTGCATAGGGCCATTCGTCAGGATTTGATCAATGGAAATGCCGTCCACATATTCCATAACAATGTAAAGCATTCCGGTTGCCGGATCGATGTCTGCATCCAGAACTGCGATCAGATTCTGGTGATGAATACTGCTGGCCAGCCGGGCTTCCCGGAGAAGCCGTTGTTTATCCTCCTCCCGTACCGTGACATCTTTTTTCAGAAGTTTGATGGCGCAGGAAGTCCCCAGAAACGAGTGGGTCGCCAGATAAACCTCTCCCATGCCGCCAATTCCAAGACAGCGTTCGATTTTGTATTTGCCGAAATCGGTTCCCGGTTTCAGGGTCAGTCCGGTTGTTGCTTCTGCGGAGGCATCTGCAAATATATCACAACCTGTGGCAGCATCCAGAGAAAGTTTGACATCTTTTTCACATACGGGGCAGGGGACTGTTGTGCCGATCATCCACATTTCCACGCTGAGCTGTGTTTGGCAGAAAGGGCATTTGCATATAATGTTTTTATCGCTGATCAGGACAGTGCTGCTGCAGTTCGGACAATGCAGTTCCTGCCCCAGCGTATCTACATCCACACTGAATTCGTGACGGCAATATTTACAAATCATGGTCTTTCTCTCCCGTAACCATGGAAAACATGAATACTATGGAAACAATAATATAATATTGATAACGTGTTATGCAAGATTGGCAGAAATTTTTTTTACAAAAAAAAGAAGAAATACATAGGAATATATTTCTTCTTTTGCGACCAATCCCGCAGGCGAGCGGGAGAGCATCATGTTTATTTTACTTCTTCAATGACGATTTTGTCGATTTGAAGATTGGGTTCCCGTGCCCAGAATTTGATCAGGTGTTCTCCGGCAGTCAGTTTGCTCTGAATGAGCTTTATTTTGACACCTTTTTTGGGGAATCCGAAATGACGATCGGTCAACTTTCCGTCATCAACAGCCATATAGACAGAATCACTGCTGGTATTGGGGGTGTAAACAACGGCGGAGATTTGGTAATTGGCATCTTTCTCCAGTTTGGCTTTCAGCACAAGAGAGGGGGTGTCTGCCGGAGTCGGTTTGGGAATGCCGCGGGTTTCGGTGCGGAAATAAACGGTTTTGCCGCCGGAGGCTTCGGCATTGGCAAAGACTTCTGTTTTTCCGGAAACTGTACCGGTTTCCGCTTCGATTTCCATGGCAGAGAGGGCAAAGGGCAGGAGGGCTCCCAGCAGCAAAGTCCATTTAAGTTTCATTGATCGATCCTTTCTTTTTTTCCGGGTTTATAAAACTATACCACAGAAAAAGAAAATTGCAACCCCTTTACTGCTTGAAAAAAAACGCTTCCGTGCTATGGTACTCTGCACCGTTTGAGGTGGGATTTTAGAAAGAATGTATTATTGATGAAAGCACCGGATTTGACTGCATTTGTTCCTATGACCCGTGCTGAAATGACAGCCCGGGGCTGGGATGCTGTGGATATTCTGATCGTGACCGGCGATGCTTATGTGGATCACCCCACTTTCGGGCCGGTATTGATTGCCCGTGTTTTGCTGGATGCCGGGTTCCGGGTGGGGATCATTGCCCAGCCGGACTGGCGGGATCCGGAAAGCCTGAAGGTTTTCGGACGGCCCCTTCTCGGGTGCGGTGTGGCATCCGGCAATATGGATTCCATGGTCAAACTTTATACCGCCGGGCGGCGGCTGCGGAAGGTGGATCAGTATTCTCCCGGCGGCAGAACTGGAATGTGTCCGCCTCATGCCACGGTGGTTTATGCCCAGTTGGCGCACCGGGCATTCCCGGGGCTGCCGGTGATTCTGGGCGGCGTGGAGGCAAGTCTCCGGCGGGTGGCGCATTACGATTACTGGCAGGATAAGATGCGGCCCTCCATGCTGGTGGATGCCAAAGCGGATCTTCTTTGTTTCGGTCTTGGAGAATTGACCATGCTGGAAATTTTCCGGCGATTGCAAAAGGGGCAGGAGCTTGCGGGGATCCGGGGGACCTGCCGATACCTTGGCGGCAAGGAAAGTGCGGCATTTGACCGGACCGGATGCGTGGAGCTGCCAAGTTACAGCGAGTTTTGCTCTGATAAAACAGCCATTATGAAACAAACCCGGCTGATGGAGAATGAATTCAACCCATGGTGCGGCAGACGGATGATCCAGCAGGTCGGTGAACGGCTTCTGGTGATCGAGCCGCCCCGTGAACCCATGAGTACAGAAGAACTGGATCACTTCAGTGAATTGCCTTTTACAGGCTTGCCCCACTGGAGTTATGAGGAAAAGATCCCTGCGTGGGAAATGATCAAAGATTCCATTACGGTGGTGCGGGGGTGTCCCGGCGGGTGTGCATTCTGCGGTCTGGTGGCGCATCAGGGGCGGCAAATCATCTCCCGGAGCAGGGAAAGCATTGTCCGCAGTGTGGAAAAGTTGACAAAACAGCCTTATTTTCATGGAACGGTGAGTGATTTGGGCGGGGCGGCAGGAAATATTTACGGACATGGCCCGAAAGATGCGGATGTTTGCCGGAAATGCCGGAGGGTGTCCTGTTTGTTTCCGGATTTCTGCCCGAATTATCAAGTGTCGGAAAAGCCTCTGATGGAGTTGCTGGACCGGGTGAAAAAGATTCCGGGGGTGAAACATGTATTCATCAATTCCGGAGTACGGTTGGATCTGGCATTAAAGCAGGAAAAACAGACGGAAAAAATCATCCGGGACCATGTTTCCGGGCAGTTGAGTGTGGCTCCGGAACATCTGGACGGGGAAGTGTTGCGTCTGATGCGGAAAGGGAAGGCCGGGGAATTTGAAGCTTTTGAGGCGATTTTCAACCGGGTGAACCGTTCCTGCGGGAAAAAACAGTTTATGGTTCCCTATTTCATCAGTAATTTCCCGGGATGCACAGGGCGGCACATGCAGACGGTGGATCGTTTTCTGGAAGAGCGGAATTGGCAGCCGCAGCAGGTGCAGGATTTTATGCCTCTGGCAATGACTATGGGGTGTGCCATGTACTGTTCCGGTTTGGATGCGGACGGCAATCCCATTGAAGTAAAGCGAGGTCTGGCGGAACGCCGTGAACAGCGGGATGTTCTGCACCGGAAAAAAGACCCTGCCGGAAATTTTAAAAATTCCGGAAACAGGTTCGGGAAGATGCCCCGGAAAAAGAAATGACAAAATTTTGTTGCCCGGGAGATCGGGCGGAAATGAGCCGCTCCGGAGAGGTTGCCGGTCGACCTTGTGGCTCTTGAGCCTCCTTTATCCGCCTTGTTCCCGATGTCCGGCTTGCCCGACAGATGATCTTCTGTTTCAAAAGTCTTTTCAGCAGGCGGCTGTGAGTTTCCGGATATTGGATAAACTGGTGCTGATCCCGTGCTGCGGAATGCCGGTCTGGCACTCATATTCCAGAGAGAGATAGCCGTCAAACCCGCTGTCTTTCAGCAGACGGAAACTGGTTTTAAGGTCAATAATGCCGTCCCCGGAGGGGCAGGCAACCGGAGTATTATTGATGATCACATAGTCTTTGACATGCACCATTGCAACGAATCCGGCAATGTTTTTCACGCCGTCCACCGGGCGTTCCCCGCCGGGATGCCAGTAGTTGCCAATATCTGCGGTGGCACGCAGATAGGGGGAGTTGATTTTGTTGATGTAAAAAAGCTGTTCTGCAGAGTTTTTGCACAGGGCTCCGTGATCTTCCAGTGCCATGACCACGTTGTTTTTCTGTGCCGTTTCAAGACAGGAAGCAAGTGCATCGGCGATCCGGGGACTGTATTCATCCCAATTTAAATCGTAGCCTCCTGCAAAAACACGCAGGGCAGAGCAGTTGAACGAGGCTGCCTCTTCCAGTGCGACCTTTACTTTTTCAATTTCCGCATCAAGCCTGTCTTCTGCCGCCGCATTGCCGAAATTGT
The DNA here is from genome assembly GCA_017457105.1 of Lentisphaeria bacterium. Classification (GTDB taxonomy): domain Bacteria; phylum Verrucomicrobiota; class Lentisphaeria; order Victivallales; family Victivallaceae; genus UBA1776. The sequence continues at coordinate 14,375 of JAFTIA010000070.1, forward strand.
TTCCGACAATGTAGTTGGCGATGGCAATACCTTCGCCGTCAGCAACTTTTCCGGCTTCTGCAAACTCCGCAGTCTTGTTTTCCCCCCAATAATAGCCCAGGTCGATTCCGTCAAATCCAAGACGGGCGGCGGCCCGGATGATATTTGCTACGGTGCGTTTTTCTTCCGGCACCAGCAGATGTGCTCCATAAATCGTAATTCCGGTTTTCATTCTTTCTCTTTCCCTGATTTGTTAAAATACGATGTTTATTTCGGCATATCTTAAATATCTCTGATGAAATCCAGATATCCAGTGGCTTCCAGTTTCCCCTTCCTGCGCAGATAGTCATTCCAGTTTTTGTTTTCCTCTGAACTCCATGCACTTTCTGCATAGGCGAAGATCCGGGGAAAGAGCTTGGACATGATCCGGTGCTGCGGGGCGGTTTCCGTCCATAAACAGGCTTCCAGACCGAGAATCGTATTTTTCAGTTCCTCATACCACATGCAATAGGGATCCGTCATATAAACTCCCTGCTCCGAAAGTTCCATCATCCAGGATTCCCAGTATTCATTCAAGCTGGCCGGATAGTCAAAGTAAAGCGAGGTATGGACAGAGTGGATCACTTTATTGCCGTGTTTGTGGAACCGGAGGTTGTCACGGAAATTCAGCCAGCTTTGAATAACGGTTTCCGGGGGATAGACTTGTTCGATCCCCGGTCCCCAGATCATGGGTGTTCTTCCTTTGGAGAGAACAAAATGGGCCAATTCCACCATAAAATCATTTTCCAGTTCCCGCATGTTGGAGAGATTTTTTGCTTTCAATGCTGCATTGCAGTCCGGGCATTTTTCCCAGTGTGCAGAATTGGCTTCATCTCCGCCGATGTGAATGATGGGGGAATCCGGGAAGATCGCCATCAATTCAGCAAGGAGCTCTTGGATCATTTTCATACTGCCGGTTTTCCCCAGACAGAATTCATTGCATTTCCCTGCCGGATCGCAGGTGTATTCAGGATAATGCTCCAAAAGAAAACTGGAGTGCCCCGGCACATCCACTTCCGGGATAATGCGGATCCCCAGCTCCCGGGCGCATTGGCTGATTTCCTGCAAATCTTCCCTGCTGTACTGGCCGAAGCTCCAACTGCCTTCCGGTCCCAGTTTTGCGGCGATTTTGCTGGGATAACGCCACCCCTGACTGTCCACCAGATGCCAGTGAAAACTGTTGATACGGAATGCGGAGAGTGTCCGCAGAAACTTTTTGATAAAATCTTTGTCCTGAAACTGACGGGCACTATCCAGCATAAATCCCCGCCACGGGTACCGGGGGGCGTCTTCAATTTCAGCACAGTCCAGCGCATCCTCCGGATGCCCCTTCGCCGTGGCGGCAAAGAGCATCTGTGCCAGTGCGTTCGCGGCATAACCGGCTCCGGTGCGCTCCCCGGCTTCAATAGTGATTTTTTCCGGAGTGATCTTTATTTGCCATGCTCCGGAGGGCAGGGGACCTTTCTTCAGTTCAATATCCGCCGCGCCGGAGACAGATTCCACAGGCATCGCCAACGCTTTGAAAAGCCGCTGCAATTCCGGCACAACCGTATTGAATTCCGGAGAAACCGAAAATGAAGTAAGATTCCGGACCTGATGTTTACCGGGGCGGGGCGTCATTTTGACCGGTGCCGGGATCAGGATACTTGCTGTATGTTCAGGCATGGACTCCTCCTCTTTGATTTGTTGATCAAGGCTACTATACCATACTTCCGGTGCAAATCAAGAGAGGGAGGGAAAGAGTGAGTTTTTTTTATTTGATGTTTGCAAAGATGTAATGTTCACTTATTGTATAACAGAACAAGCTAATCATTCAGGAGTTTTTTATGTGTTCTGCATTCTTTGATTTTTTGAGATCCGGCAGTTTGGAGTGGCACTCTTTTGCCGTAACAGAGGGGAACCGTGTTGATCCGGTGGGGAGCCGGATCGTTGCGGCCAATGATTTTATGCTGCATTGTCAGTACAGTTATGGGGAGTTCGGGCGGGAGGATCTTTATTTTTCCGTGAACCGGGAGCGGACAGGTGTGAATTGCCGCCGGGTATGGACTGCCGGAAATAAGCCTTGCAAGCTGGACGAGTTGGGATTTGTTATTTCCGGGATCGATTTTGGCTGTAAAGCATCCGGTGACTATTATTATCATTTGGAAAATCCCCGGATCTATGACCTTTTTACAATTCCCGTGGACTATGATTATACCAAAGGCGGCGTGGCCGGGGATACCGGATTTGATGAGATCGCCGGGACCCGATGGGTAGATCCGGGCGTGATTTGCAAACGGGTCGGCCGCAGTCCGTATCAGCCTTTTCCCGCCATTCTGTTGAGCAATTATCAGACTGGCAGCGGGCTGGTGCATGGAACGCTTTCACAGGATGTTTTTTATCACAGTTATGAGGTCAGCCATCGGTCCGGCAAAGTGGAATTGCAGATTTTTTCCTCCTTTAAGGCGCAGCCGTATCTGGAATTGGAAAGCAACCGGGTTCTGACGGATCTGTGGTATTTGGGATTTACGCCTTATGCGGATGATTTTGACCGGTTGTTCAACGGTTATACAGCGGAACTCCGTAAAGTTTTACCGGTGAATTACGGAAAAAGCGACATCAACCGTGACAACATGGTATGGGGTTCCTGGAATGACGGTATTTTCCGCAATGTCACCGAAGATCTTATTTTGCGGGAGGCCCGTTACCTCAAGGAAAATTTCCCCACCGTCCGCTGGATCCAGCTGGATGACGGGTACGCAGTGCTGACTCCTCCCGCCAATGGCTTGAGTGTTCCCTATGAAGGGGAAGACGGTGTTGACCATCAGAAATTTCCTCACGGGTTGCGACATTATACGGATAAGATCCGGGAAATCGGACTGCGTCCGGCATTGTGGATCGGCGGTCTGTGTTCGCATAAAACAAAGATTTGGCTGGAACACCCGGAATGGTTTTGCGATTATTCCTACCGGATCCCGTACAGCAGTCCCCTGGATGTAAGTTTGCCGGAAGTTCGGGAATACATGAGTCATGCGTTGGATGTATTGATTTCCGAAGGCGGTTTTGAGGGGGTGAAGCATGATTTCTGGAGTTATGTTTTTGAGGACAGTACCCCATTGCTCCGGCGGCAGGACAAGTCCGGATATGAATATCGGGCGTGGTGGACACATGAGATCCGCAAACGACTCGCTCCGGATGGATACATGCAGACCGGCTGTGATATTGTAATGGGCAATCCCTTCCTCGGTGAATGTTTTACCAATTACCGTTACGGGATCGATGTAAGCAATGGCAACTGGGATTATGTCAAAACCAATTTTCTGTGGGGAACGGCCTGTTTCGGGACGCATACGGGCGACTTGATCGTGCCGAATTCAGATTCTATCGGACTCTTCAAGGAGCTGCCGGATATGGATGCCCGGTTCCTTCTGGATTTTGTAATGATTACCCGGACCATGGTGGAAATCGCCGGAAAGCTCAGTTATGATACGGATCACCCCCGGATGAAGTGGCTGAAAAAAGCGGCATGCTGTGTCAATAACGGGCAGGATGTTTTCACCGCCGGGTTTGATTACCGCAAGGCCGGAAGGATCGTTCCGGAAGTCTTTTATTTACGGGCCGCTCAATTTTCGGCCCTGGAGGAAAATGCGGTACTGCCTTTGCGGACGGTGGGGATTTTCAACTGCGAAGAAGAGGCGGTCCGGGAAATTGCCATCTCCCTTGAAGAGCTGGGATTGGACCCTGCCAAACGCTTCCGGGCGCAGGATTTGTGGAGTCATGAAGAATATACCATGGATGAAAATGGGGTGATGTCTTTTGTGTTGAAGCCTCACCAGAGCATTGTAGTTTCCATTACGGAAGATAACGGAGAAACGGTTCTGCTGGATGCGGATATCCAGGTTTCTTCTGCAGAACGGAAAAATGGAAAATTGATTCTGTCTTTCGGGTATGATAAGCAGAATGCGGAACTCCGTTTCAATAAAGAGTTGAAGCAGGTGTACTGCGGCGGCAAGTCTTTGCCATTCTCCATCTGCAACGGTGCCGCAGTAATCGACCTTGCCGGGAATGAACCGGTTGTGTTTTCTTTCTGATCTTTCAAAATAATACGCTGCGGCGGCAGCGGGCTCCGGAGTTGGAAATATTATTCCGGAGCTTTTTTTTGCATCGCCAACAAAAAAACGCCGTATCCCTTTGCAGAGATACGGCGTTTGGCGCCTTGTCAGGACAACTTAGAAGATTTCACCAATCTTCTTGTAGAAGTCCATCCGCTTCTTGGCGTTTTCTTCGGCTTCTGCGAAGAGTGCCTGGGCACTTTCCGGATTGGCCTTCAGAAGCTGCTTGTAGCGGTTTTCGCTCAGGATGAAGTCCTGATAGCTGGCGGAGGCGTCCTTGGTTTCCCAGATGAACGGCTTTTCGTTGGCCGGGTTGTACCGGTACAGCGGCCAGTAACCGGCTTCCACAGCGCGCTTCTGTTCCACCTGGCTCTTGGTCATGTTGATACCATGGAGCATGCAGGGCGCATAGGCCAGAATGATGGACGGCCCGTTGTGAGCTTCTGCTTCGCGGAAGGCGGCCAGCGTCTGCTGACGGTTGGCACCCATGGCGATGGAGGCAACATAGACATTGCCGTAGCTCATGCACATGAAGCCCAGATTCTTCTTGGTCATGCGCATACCGGATGCCGCAAAGAGAGCCACTGCACCGATCGGGGTGGACTTGGAAGCCTGCCCGCCGGTGTTGGAGTAGATTTCGGTATCCAGCACCAGGATGTTCACATTGCGGTTCTGGGCCACAACGTGGTCCAACCCGCCGTAACCGATATCATAGGCCCAGCCGTCACCGCCGATGATCCACACGGACTTGTCAACAAAGTAGTCCTTGAGTTCCAGCATCTTGGCGTAGATTTCCTTGGCTTCGCCTTCGGACTTTTCAACAGCGATGGGCAGCAGTTCAGCCAGAGCGTTCTGGTTGGCGATGGCATCGTCATCGGTCTTGTCCCAGTTGGCGACCGCATAGTCCAGCAGACCCTTCATCTTGTCGCAGCACACACCGATTTCCTGGATGCGCTTGATGTTGTTGAAGAGCTGCTTACGGGTGGTATCCACGGCCACGCGCATACCGAAACCGTATTCAGCGTTGTCTTCGAACAGGCTGTTTGCCCACGCCGGACCACGGCCGTCCTTGTCCTTGCAGTAGGGCAGGCTCGGGAAAGAACCGGAGTAGATGGAGCTGCAGCCCGTGGCGTTGGCCACGATCATGCGGTTACCATACAGCTGGCTGATCAGCTTGACATACGGAGCTTCACCGCAACCGGCGCAGGCACCGTTGAATTCGAAATACGGCTGCTTGAAGCCCAGACCCTTGACATTGGCTTCGGTGGTGCCGCCCATTTCCTTGTCGGGCAGAGCCATGAAGAATTCCACGTTGGCCTGCTGACCGGCTTTGCGTTCGCCGGCTGCGCTGACCATGGTCAGAGCCTTTTCCTTGGCGGGACAGGTTTCAGCGCAGACACCGCAGCCGAGGCAGTCATCCACGAAGACCTGCAAACGATACTTCAGACCCAGTTCCTTCTTGACCGGGGGCTTGGCATCCACAACGCCGAAGGAGGCGGGGGCGGAAGCCATGTCATCGGTTTTGATGAGCTTGGCGCGGATGGCGGCATGGGGGCAGCTCATCACGCACTGGTTGCACTGGATACACTTGTCGGCATCCCAATGCGGGACTTTCGGAGCCACGCCGCGCTTTTCGAAGCGGGCGGTGCCGATGGGCATGGAGCCGTCGTAGCTCATGGCGGAGACCGGGACGGTATCGCCCTTCTGTGCCAGCACGGGTTCCATCAGCTTGGTGGCGAAATCGCCCATTTCGGCGGTGAACTTCGGAGCCGGAGTGTAGCAGGCAACGCCGTCCAGAGACGCCGGGACGCTCACCTGGCAGAGGCCGTCCAGAGCCTTGTCAACGCAAAGCTTGTTCTGATCGACGACTTCCTGACCCTTCTTGGCGAACTTCTTTTCGATACCCTTCTTGATGTAGCCGATGGCTTTTTCTTCCGGAATGATGCCGGCCAGCTTGAAGAAGCAGGTCTGCATGATGGTGGAGATGTACTTGGCGCTGCCGACTTCCAGAGCGACCTTCAGAGCATCCACAACATAGAACTTGATGTTCTTGCTGATGATGGTCTGCTGCATTTCCTTGGTCAGCGTGGCGAAAGCCTGATCTGCCGGAGCATTGGTGTTCAGCAGGAACGTACCGCCTTCCTTGATGCCGGAGATCATATCGTACATGCCGATATAGGCCTGATTGTGGCAGGCAACGAAGTTCGGAGCAGTGATGAGATATTCACTGGTGATGGGCTTGTCACCAAAGCGCAGATGGCTGATGGTGATACCGCCGGACTTCTTGGAGTCGTAGGAGAAATACGCCTGCACATACTTGTCGGTGTTGTCACCGATGATGGCCACGGAGTTCTTGTTGGAGCCGACGGTACCGTCAGAGCCCAGACCCCAGAAGCAGCAGCTGGTGGTGCCTTCGGGTTCGGTGACGATGGCTTCGCCTTCCGGAATGGAGAGGAAGCTGACGTCGTCGTTGATACCCACGGTGAAGTTGTGGGTGCACTTGCCATCCAGGTGATCGTAGATACCGGCAACCATGGACGGGGTGAATTCTTTGCTGGCCAAGCCGTAACGGCCGCCGATGATCGTGAGATCGGAGCGGTCAGCCAGAGCGGCCTTGACATCCAGATACAGCGGTTCGCCGTAGCAGCCGGGTTCCTTGCAGCGATCCAGCACGGCGATCTTCTTGACGGAAGCGGGGATCGCATCCTTCAGAGCTTCGATGGAGAACGGGCGATACAGACGGACCTTGATCAGACCCAGCTTCTTGCCGCGGGCGTTCAGGTAATTGATGGTTTCTTCGATGGTTTCGCAGCCGGAACCCATGGCGACGATGACTTTGTCAGCATCCGGGGCACCGACATAGTCGAAGAGGTGCATCGGACGGCCGGTCAGAGCGGCGACCTTGTCCATGTACTTCTGGACCACGCCCGGCAGAGCGGCGTAGATGTTGTTGGTGGTTTCACGGCCCTGGAAATAAACGTCCGGGTTCTGGGCAGCCATCTTGGCATAGGGAGCTTCCGGACGGAGAGCGCGGGAGCGGAAACGGTCGATATATTTCTGTTCGACCAGCGTCTTCATATCGGCATAGTCGAGCAGTTCGACCTTCTGATATTCGTGAGAGGTACGGAACCCGTCGAAGAATGCCAGGAACGGGACTTCGCTTTCCAGCGTGGCAAGGTGAGCCACCAGGGCGAGGTCGTGGGTTTCCTGGATGCTGGCGGCGGAGGTCATGGCATAACCGGTTGCGCGGCAGGCCATCACGTCAGAGTGGTCACCGAAGATGGAGAGGGACTGCGCGGCCAATGCACGGGCAGACACGTGGAACACGGTCGGCTGCATTTCACCGGCGATCTTGTACATGTTCGGGATCATCAGGAGAAGCCCCTGGGAGGCGGTGTAGGTGGTGGTCAGAGACCCGGCGGAAAGTGCGCCATGCACGGCACCGGCAGCACCGGCTTCAGACTGCATTTCCACAATTTCCAGCGGTTCGCCGAACATGTTTTTCTTGCCCTTTGCGGCCCAAGCGTCCGCATACTCCGCCATCGGGGAGGACGGGGTGATCGGGAAGATCGCCGCGACTTCGCTGAAAGCGTACGCGACGTACGAGGCGGCTTCGTTGCCGTCAATCGTTCTCATTGTTTTGCCCATGATTTTCCTCTTATTTATAGGTTGAAAGTGTCGATGTACATAAAATACACTCAAAGCGGCTTTTTTTCAAGTTTTTTTCGTATAAAATTGGATTTCAGCGAAGAATCTGCGTCCGATCGCTGTTGAAACTCTTTTTTTTGGCTGTATTTTATACAGGGAAAAGGAGAACGATATGGAATCTTGCATTGCTGTGATCGGCGGCGGCCCGGCGGGGCTGTTTGCCGCCATTGCCGCATCCGGTGCCGAGCGGCGTGTGACATTGTTTGAAAAACTGCCGCAGACCGGGCGCAAACTGCTTGCCACCGGCGGCGGCAAGTGCAATATCGGCAACACGCTGGATGCCGCAGAGCTTGCCGCGGCATTCGGGCGGCAGGGGCGGTTCTTGCTTCCGGCATTGGATGTTTTTTACGGTAAGGAGATGCGGGACTGGTTCCGGGAGAGAAATGTCCCCATTTCTCTGGAGGATGATTTCCATTATTTCCCTGCAAGCCGCCGTGCGGGAGATGTGCTGGCGTGTCTTTTGGAGGAAGCAGAACGGTGCGGCGTGCAGATCATCACCGGCTGTGCCGTGACCGATTGGGTCACCGATGGGGAACGCCTTGCCGGAGTGAGAACAGCGGACGGAAAAACATATCCGGCAGAAGCTGTCATCCTTGCCACCGGCGGCCGTGGTTATACTGCTCTGGGCGGCGGGACTTCCGGCTACCGGCTGGCAGAGTTGGCGGGGCACAGTATGATAACGCCGGTTCCCGGGTTGACCGGCTTGCAGACGGTGGAAAGCTGGCCGGGGGAGTGTGCCGGATTGTCTTTGCCGGATGTGGAGGTCCGGATCGGTTTGCCCCGGGAAACGGTGCGGGGCAGGGGGGAATTGCTGTTCACCCGGCAGGGGGTCTCTGCATTTGCCGTACTGGATCTTGCCGGACGGGTGGCGGAACTTCTGCTGAAAAAGGAAACCGTTCCCTTGTGTATCGACCTGATGCCGGGGAGGTCCCGGGAAGAGTGGCGGCAGTGGTTTGCAGAAGTCCGGAAGCATTCCGGCAGTAAGAATCTCTCAAGAATCCTTGCAGATCTTTTCCCCAAAAGGCTGGCCGTGCATCTGGCGGGAGCGGATGATGGACCTGTTGCACGTCTGACGGCATCCGGGATGGAACGGCTGCTGGGGGATTTGACCGGGCTATCATTGACCATCCGGGAAACGGACGGCTGGGAAAAAGCCATGGTGACCCATGGCGGCGTAAAGCTGAAAGAGATCGATCCCCGCACCTTGGCGAGCCGCTGTATGACGGGCTTGTTTTTTGCCGGGGAAGTGGTGGATCTTGATGGACCCTGCGGCGGCTATAACCTTTCCTGGGCCATGGCTTCCGGTGTTCTTTCCGGGCGTTCTGCCGCAGAATGGCTGTGCGCGCCCGCCCGGGCAAGCATTTGACTGCAAACGCCGCCGGGCATGTGCCGGTCAAACAACTGCAAAGGCGTTGCGCGGGAAACATCCTGCCGGGATCCGTTGATCCCGTCCGGATCGGCGTGCTGTAATAAGAGCAGCGTCAAAAGTTGGCGTACTTTGTTTCTGAAATCCGGTGCAAGTTCAGCCTCCAGCGCAAAACTTGCAAGGATATCCACCGGCATCATGTGATCCCGGGGATCTTCCGTATTGACATTGGCTCCATTGAAAATCGCCGTCAATGCCCGGTCCAGATCCAGCGCATCGCAGGCCGCCAGCAGTTCCCGGTCCGCCCGGGAAATCGTTTTTCTGTTTTCAGCAGACATATCTCTCCCCCCATTGTTTTTTTCTGCCGGGGTTGAATGTAATATGAAAGTGCAGTTCCGTCAAGGGCATGATGTATTTTTCCATGAAAATAGGAAAGGTTTTCAAAAAAACATTTGCAAATATGCAATGGTTGGATACATTAACCATTGAAACTCAATGGAGGGTCGTTATGTTTATTGATATTCATGCACACGCTTATCTTTTTGATTCTCCCCCGCAGGACGGCAGGACAATTTTCTGCAAGGCGGAGGAGGTTTTGCGGCGGTACGATGAACTGGGGATCGAAAAGGGGGTACTGCTCCCGCTGATCGGGCCGGAAACCTATCTTGCCCAGTCCAACCAGGAGATCCTGGAGATCTGCCGCCGTTATCCGGATCGTTTTGTGCCTTTCTGCAACATCGACCCCCGGGGGATCGACAATTCGCCTTTTACGGATTTTTCGGTATGGATCAACTGGTTCAAGGCGCACGGCTGCCTTGGTGTCGGGGAATTGATGCCCAATATGGCGTTCCGGGATGAAAAGGTGCTGAATCTTCTGCGCCAGTTGGAAGCCGCAAAGATGCCGGTGATTTTTGATGATGGCGTATGGGTGGGGCACCGGTACGGACTGGTGGATGATCCGGGGCTGCCCCAGCTGGAATATCTTTTGCAAACCTTTCCTGATCTGATTTTACTGGGGCACGGACCCGCTTTCTGGAGCGAGATGGGAACGCTTGAAACCGTGGCAGATCGTGGCGGTTATCCGGCATATCCGGTGAAAGAGGAGGGGGCAGTCCCCAAACTTTTCCGGCGTTATCCCAATTTGTGGGGGGATCTTTCGGCGGGGAGCGGCTACAATGCACTGGCCCGGGATCAGGAATATGCTGTAAAATTCCTGAATGAATTTCAGGACAGGCTTTGTTTCGGGACAGATCTTTGTTATGTTACGCAGGAACTGCCCCTTGCCGGATTCCTGATCAGCTTGAAAGATTCCGGTCTGATTTCAGAAACTGTCTTTGAAAAAATCGCCCGGGGCAACGCCAAAAAACTGCTGGGGATTTAAAGTTCAATTTTCCGGCAGGGTGTGCAGAATCAGTTTTGCGCCGTCGCAGATCACGGTGTTGCGGGCGATGTCTGCCCCCGTTTGCGTACTGAAAAGACCGGTCCGGTTGGAGTGCGGCACAAAATGGGGCCAGCAGGAACTGGAAATATCCAGCCGTATGGCATCGCCTGCTGCAAAGCGGATCGCATTCCGGGTAAAGCGGAGCGTCAGCCGGACAGTTTCTCCCGGCTGATAATCCGGATACGGGCGTTTGATCGAAGTGATTTCATCCCGCAACCCGTAAGCAATTCCGTTACGGATGATGCTGATTCTTGCGTAAAAACAGGTGTCCGGCCGGTCCGTTTTCACATCCATCTGTAATTCCATACTGCCTTGCAGGATCATATCTTCCGGCAGAGGGGCGCTGATAAAGTTCAGAATATCATACCGGCACCCCGGCTCATCCTGAATCTGCATGCCGCCGAAATTATGACAGCACCCGCCCGGAAACGTCGCCGGCGCGAAAGGATTGTAGATATAGGTGCGGTCAGCCGATTTTTCAACCGGTTTTTCAGGAAGAAGTTTATTGCCGGAAAGATAAAATTCTTTATGTAACGAGCCTTCTTCCAAGGTTGAGGCCGTTTTCCATTTGCCGCTGAATTGCTCATACCAGGTCACGCAGCCCGGCGTGACAAAGCGCAGGGTGTCCTTTTTACGGATGGCATCAAACCAGTTCCGGGCATAGTCCGGCCACTCTTCCCGGAGGCGGCTGCGGGGAAATTCCGGCTGTTTATTGATGCCTTCAAAGCCGTGATCGTAAGGTGTGATGACCAGCGCGGACTGTTTTTTCAATTCCGGGCGCAAACGGTCAAACATTTCCAGGATACCTTCCGTATAAATATCATAAAACCCGGTGAGGAACAGGAGTGGGACAGAGATTTTGTCCAGTGCATGCAGGTAATGATACCCGCCTTCCGGTGTTTGATAATATGGATCTTCCGGCCAGGGGTGGCGTAAGACTTCCTCAAAAGTCGGGATCGTTTTCCCGAAAATCGTTTCGCTGATGCCGTTCAGCGGCAATGTGCGGAACGTTTCTGTGGTATAATTTTTACAGGGAATCTGCTTTTTTTTGTGCATGGTCACCGACCAGCTGCCGTGCAGCCCGGACTTGAAAAATCCGTTTCGGTAACAGATATTGTAACGGTTGATATCCTGTACCGGCAGAACGGCTCCTGCAATATCTCCCGGAGCTGTATCCAGATAGGAATAGTGGACACTGGTGAGGTAACTCCCCCCCAAAAGATAAATTTCATGCTGATAAAACGGCAGCGTCCGGATCCATGCAAGGGTATCCAGCCCATCTTCACGCTCATGCTGGTACGGGTCACATTCTCCCTGGCTTCTGCCGCATCCCCGGCAGTGTTGGAAAATTACCGCATACCCGCCATGGAGAAGTGCCGCATAATTTCCGGCAGTCTCTGCAAAATCCGGGCATTCCATGACATACGGAGACCGGATCAATACAATGGGCCGGTGTTCTGCCGCGTCCACCGGCGTAAAAAGCAGGGTGTACAGCGTTATCCCATCCGTCATCGGGACCATGAATTCTGAAATATTCAGTTCCAGGCGGCCGTGCGGAGTGAAAACGCTGTATTCCATTCAGCTCACCTTTTTATTGGGGAATAGGTTCAAAATCTGCTGCCCCGTGTTTGCACAGCGGGCAGACAAAGTCCGCCGGGAGTTCGTCCCCTTCATAAATGTATCCGCAAATTTTGCAGACAAAACCTTTTTTCCCTTCGGTCTGCGGTTTTGGCTTGACATTTTCCTGATAATAACTGTATGTCATGGTTTCCACATGGGAGAGCACCCGGGCTTCTGTGATACTGCAGATGAACATCCCGTGCGATCCCAGATCCACATACTGATCCACTTTGAGGGAGATGAAGGCATTCACCCCCTGCGGGAGATAGATCAGCCCATTGGCAGAACGGAAGGTCTGCAGTCCTGCAAACTTATCCGTATTGCGGCCGCTGTGGAACCCGAAGCGTTCAAAAATTCCAAAGGTGGTTTCGGTGGAAAGACAGTTCAAATTCATGATCCCCGTCTGCTTGATGATGTGATGGGAATAGTTCTGTTTGTTGATGGTGACAGCGATCCGGTTCGGCATATCCGTAACCTGCGTGACTGCATTGACGATAAGGCCGTTATCTTTGCTGCCGTCCCGGCTTGTTACAACATACAATCCGTACCCGATGTTGCGCAGGGTATTCAAATCGCACTCCACCTGCGTGCCCTGTGTCTGGGCGGCATAGGGGCGGCACAATTCTTCAGCCAATGCCTGAAGCTGTTTGGCACTGGTGTCATCCAGCGCAGATTGGATGGTGACGGTGTTTTCGGCAAAGGTGAGTTTTTTGCTCTTTTCAAACATGCCCCGCATGACCTTTGCCGCCAGCGGAGCCCAGGAGCCGTTTTCAATAAAAGCAACCGTACGGTTCTGGAAGTTCCGTTCCGTCAGGTGATGGATAAAGGTTTTCATATACGGGAAGATATCCGCATTGTAGGTGGTGGTCGCCAGCACGAGCTTCCCGTAACGGAAGGCATCTGCCACCGCCTGGGACATATCGTTGCGTGCAAGGTCGGTCACCACGACTTTGGGACAGCCTTTGGCCCGGAGTGCATCGGCAAATTTTTCCACAGCTTTCCGGGTATGACCGTAAACGGAGGTGTATGCCACCAGAATACCTTCCTCTTCCACTGCGTAGGAACTCCAGATGTTGTAAAGATTCAGGTAATAGCCCAGATTTTCCTTGAGGATGGGACCGTGCAGCGGGCAGATGGTTTGGATATCCAGCGTGGCGGCTTTTTTCAGCAGAGCCTGAACCTGTGCGCCGTATTTGCCCACAATGCCGATCAGGTAACGGCGGGCTTCATCGGTCCAGGGTTCTTCCCGGTCCAGAGCCCCGAATTTGCCGAACCCGTCCGCAGAGAAGAGGACTTTGGTGTAAAGATCGTAAGTAACAATGACTTCCGGCCAGTGGACCATGGGGGCGGTCACAAAGGCGAGGGTGTGTTTCCCCAGAGCCAGTGTACTGCCTTCGCCCACGACAATTTGCCGGTCCGCATAATCGGTGCCGAAAAAGTTCTTCATCATGGCAAAAGCCTTGGCGGAAGAAACGATCACCGTTTCCGTATAAAGATTCATAAATGCCGCAATGTTGGCGGAATGATCCGGCTCCATGTGCTGGATCACCAGATAATCCGGCTTGCGTCCGGCAAGCGTTTTCTCGATATTGTCCAGCCATTCGTGGGTAAAGTGCTGATCCACCGTATCCATGATGGCCGTCTTTTCATCCATGATCAAATAAGAATTGTAGCTCATCCCGTTGGGGACTTTGTACTGTCCTTCAAAGAGATCGACCTGATGATCGTTGACCCCGATGTAATGGATATCTTCTGCAATAAACATAAAAACCTCACTTTTGTTATACCTTCATCCCGGGTATAATTTAGCCTGAAAAGCCTGTTTTTCAAGCGTGATGCAAAAAAAATGCGCTCCATATTTTTCAATACAGAGCGCATGATGCCGCGTTTTTAAATTACATCAGCTGACGGAAGAGATCCTTCAAATCTGCCACGCAGGTTTCTTTGGGATTGCCGGGGCGGCAGGCATCGGCGTAAGCACTTTCCGCCAGGAAATCCAGATCTTCCTCTTTCAGGGCTTCCAGTTTGGCGGGGATGCCGATATCTGCGGAGAGTTTGCGGACTTCCGCCACCGCCGCCGCACGGTATTCTGCCTGCGTCATGCCGGTGGTATCCACTCCCATGGCTTCGGCAATGGCTTTGTACTTTTCGCCGGTAGTTTCCGCATTGTATTCCATAACAATGGGCAGCATCATGGCGCATGCCACCCCGTGGGGCGTATCATAAACGGCACCCAGCGTGTGCGCCATGGAGTGGGCAATACCCAGCCCCACATTGGAAAACGCCATGCCGGTAACGAACTGCCCCAGAGCCATGCCGTCACGGCCCGCATCTTCGTTTTTGACTGCGCCACGCAGATTTTTTGCAATGAGTTTTACGGCTTCCAGATTCAGGCAGTCTGCCAGTTCCCATGCGGCTTTGGTGATATAGCCTTCAATGGCGTGGGTAAGTGCATCCATGCCGGTTGCTGCGGTGAGTTTGGCGGGCATGGTGGACATCATATCCGGATCCACCACAGCGATATCGGGAATGTCATTCACATCCACGCAGACAAATTTCCGCTTTTTCTGAACGTCCGTGATCACATAGTTGATGGTGGCTTCTGCGGCGGTCCCGGCGGTGGTGGGGACAGCAATGGTAAAGACGGTGCGGTTTTTGGTGGGGGCCACGCCTTCCAGGGAACGGACATCGGCAAATTCCGGATTGTTGATGATGATACCGATGGCTTTACCTGTATCAATGGAGGAGCCGCCGCCAATGGTGATCATGCAGTCTGCACCGGATTTTTTGTAAGCTTCCACACCGGACTGAACATTTTCAATGGTGGGGTTGGGTTTGATATCGGAGTAAATTTCGTAGGCAAAATTTGCCGCATCCAAGAGATCGGTGACTTTTTTGGTAACGCCGAATTTGATCAGGTCCGGATCGGAGGCGATGAACGCCTTTTTGAAACCCTTGCTCTGCAGGATCCCCGGGATTTCTTTGACCGCGCCCCGTCCGTGATAGGATACTCCATTGAGAATGAAACTCTTGACCATTTTATGCTCCTTGATTTTTTGAATTTATTGTTTTGCGAGGAAGTCGGAAATTTCTCTGGCAATACGGGCATGACCGGTTTGGTTGAAATGGCACTTGTCCGAAAATTGCTCTTCGTATTCTTCAAACTTCATTGCTTTGAAAATCTTGTGCAGATCGAACAGGGCAAAGCCCCGTTCTTTTGCCAGTTCACGGAAGGCATCTGCCAGCGGATCCTGCATGTAATAGCGTTCCGCGCGGGCTGGCATGGTAGGCATCAGGAGAATGGCGGTTTTGCCGCCGGTCAGGGCACTGATGCGGTCCATGTAATCGCTGATGGAGGCCTTGAATATGTCCTTATCCATGGCTGCACTGCGGTCGTTATAACCCACGGTCAGTGTCACCAGATCCGGTACCGGGCGGTTCGTAAAATCCCGTTCCGCCCATACCCGCAGATTGTAACTGTGTGCGCCGCCCACGGCAATGATTTCAGTCCGGATTTTGGGATTGTTATACTTTTGCCGAAGCAATTCCCCCAGTTTTTCCGCATACCGGGCACCTTCCGGCCCGTTGGCGGTAAGGGAGTCTCCGCTGCAATAGATCAAGACTTCTTTGCAGGACTTCATTTTGGCAATCACATCCTGCAATTTCCCGAAGCCCTTGCCGCCGGAAGGAACTTTTGCTTCCGCTTTTTCTGCAAAGCGCAGATTGCGGAGCTGTACTTTTCCCGGCTTGTGAGGCGCATTGGCATTGCCGGTGAGCCAGGTGTCACCGAAGGTCACGATATGGACCCCTTCCGGCATCAACGCTCCGGGCTTTCCGAATTCCATGCCGCGGGTGCCACGGGGCTGGATAAAGTCTGCCCACGCAATGGTGTAAGTCCGGAATTGATCCCCGGTAATGGGGACATATTTTTCATAGTTCCAGCTCCAGTTGCCGTGGCTGCCGATCTGGACAGGGAGCCAGATGGTTCTCCCGGCTTCTCCTTTGGCTTCAAAGGTGATCCCCTGCATATTTTTAAGGAACGGGGCATCCGAAATGTTGTAGGGAAAGGTTTTGGTCATACGCACGCCGGGGTACGCCATTTCCACGGCTTTGCCGCCATCGGCATCCACAACTTCCGCCTTGCCCCGGAAAACTTTCCAGCCATCCATGGAATCCATGGCATCGGTCAAACGATCCTGTGGTTTTTTCTCTTCAACTTTCTTGAGAACACCGGAGCCGTCCAACTTGATGGCACTCCAACCGGAGAAGACAACATCGCCCTTGTAAATATTCATGACAAAACGGATGTTGACAGGCGGGGTTTTCCGGGGTGTCTCTGCAGGAATGGTAAACTCGGCGGAAATTTCCTCGGGCTTCCCGGTGAGAATGACCGGCTTTGCCAGAAGATTGCCTGCAATACCTCGGGCATCGTTGACATAGAGGGCCATTTGGATTTTTGCATTGCCCTGCACGGAAGCTGTGAATTTATATTTTTCACCGGGCTTGACCGGGAACAGTTTGGGGCAGAAATAGGGCAGATGCATCCCCTTCTTTTTTGCATCGGAGATATTCAGCTTCCACTGATTGCCTTTTTCGGAACGGACTATTTCAGAGGTAATATCCACTTGTGTGTATTGCGGATAATAGATCCATGTATCGGGAAATTTGGCATCCGCTTTGGTTGCTTTCAGGGTGCCGTTGACATTCAGCTCCGTATCTGCCGCCAGTGAAAGCGCCGCCAGCAAGCCCGCTGTCAAAATCCATGTCTTTTTCATTGGTTGACTCCTTGTGTTGGTAGGGTTTTAAAGGCCTTTGTGCCGGAAAAAACGGTGCAATCGGTAACAACAGGATGTGCCCAACGCGGTCAGAACCGTTTTAAAAGCCTGTTTCAGCGTGGGGGTAAAATAGATCACCCGGTTTTCATAAGTCCGGAATGCCTCCTCCAAGCGGTCCGTATGCAGACAGTGCCGGAAATAAAAGCCGTTTGCCTGCATGATATCAGGAATGATCCGCTCCAGTGCGTGAGCTGCTGTGCCCCGCCACGGCAGGGGC
>JAFTIA010000071.1 GCA_017457105.1 Lentisphaeria bacterium
AAACATGAAGCACTTGCTTTGCAAGTATGATGCGGCGTATTTTTGTGAGCGGCACTCTCCGTATGTTTCCGTACACATCCGTACTGATCCGTACAAATAAAGCGTTTGAAAAAATCACGGCAGAGTTGTGAGGTGACCACAAGTAATTTGATTAAGGTAAAATCTTTTCTGAACATTTTTTGCCCTTTCTGTTTGATACTTTGAGCCGTCTCTTCGACGGCCTGAAAATGGGCTTATGCTCCCCAAGAGCGAAAATATAAAAATCTTCCGGCGCACCCGGATAGAGAAATCAATGTTTGTTTCAGTTCCCTCCTTTTTCTTCTTTCATATCTACAACAAACCGATGACAGCGGCTGCATTGGATCGTGATCTCCTTTTGACCACGCTTCAGGATTTTGGTATTCACCTCCAAATGACCAGAGCCATTGTGGTTCAGGAGATAGTCAAAAGAGTTCAATAATTTTGTTTTTGCTTTTTCTTCTTCATCTTCCTGCGGTGTCAGTTGATTCATTTTTGCCTCCCGGTGTTTACTGTTAAAAATGGCGGCGCAAGTCTTCCGGAGTCCTGTGCCGATTTCTTTCATGTTGGTTCGTTTGTAATGATTTAGGCGAACCTAATTAAAAAGTGAGAAAAAAAGAGAGCGGGCAAAACATTTTTGCCTGGAAGTTGTCTTTTTTTCTCAGCCTTGCATAATATATCACGCGAATGGCGGATATGCAAGTTAGCGCTTGCTAATTTTTTGAAAAATCCGTACCATTCGAGGGGAAACTCTGTCTTCTGCAACTGTGGGGGGCTCTATTTCCCCGCCATCATTGCCTGAATATCCTTTCCGGGATCCGTGATCCCTTTGATATCGAAAGTTTCCACCAGTATCCGGGCAACATCGGGGGAGAGAAATGCCGGAAGCGTGGGGCCCAGACGCAGATTTTTAAAGCCCAGATGCAGCAGTGCCAGCAGGACTGCCACCGCTTTCTGCTCGTACCACGATATATCAAATGATATGGGTAGACTGTTGATATCCTGAACCCCGAACACCTCTTTCAATTTCAGGGCAATGACCGCCAGAGAATAACAGTCGTTGCACTGTCCCGCATCCAGTACCCGGGGAATGCCGCCGATGTTGCCTGTTACCTGTTTATTGCAGCGGTATTTGGCACATCCGGCAGTAAGGATCACCGTATCTGCGGGCAGATTTTCTGCTACATCGGTGTAATATTGCCGCTCTTTCTGTCTGCCGTCACAGCCCGCCATGACGATAAAGCGTTTGATGGCTCCGGTTTTGACGGCTTCCACCACTTTATCTGCCAGTGCAAAAACTTGTGCATGACCAAAGCCGCCGGTAACGGACCCGTTTTCCAGTTCATCAGGCGGCGGACACTTTTGGGCAAGCTCAATGATGGCGGAAAAATCTTTCGGCTTGCCGGGTTGCCGGTCGGCAATATGCGGCACACCGGGATAGCCCGCCATGCCGGTGGTGAAAATCCGGTCCCGGTAAGCCGGCTGCACCGGGGTGATGCAGTTGGTGGTCATCAGGATCGGGCCGTTGAAGGAGGCAAATTCTTTGTTCTGCAAATGCCACGCATTACCGTAATTGCCGTAAAGATGAGGATATTTTTTCAATTCGGGATAAGAATGGGCGGGCAGCATTTCGCAGTGAGTGTAAATATCAATATTTGCATCTTTGCTCTGTTCCAGCAATTCTTTCAGGTCCAGAAGATCGTGGCCGGAAATCAAAATGCCGGGACGCTTGCCCACGCCGGTTTTGACCGTGGTGATTTGCGGATCGCCGAAATGTTCCGTATTGGCCTGATCCAGCAGTGCCATGGTTCTGACGGCTGTTTCTCCGGCATCCAGAATCATTGCCAGGAGTTTATCGGGGTCTTCTTCTGTGGCAGCAGCTTGCAGAGCCGTGAAAAAAAAGGCGTAAATGGCTTCATCCTCTTTCCCCAGTACCGCCGCATGTTCTGCGTAGGCGGCAATGCCCTTCAATCCGTAAGTCAGAAGTTCCCGCAAGGAACGGATGTTTTCATTTTGTGCGGAGAGAACGCCTGCGGGGATCTGCGGAGGATTTTCTCCGGTCCGTTTTTTTGCTTCATCCAGTTGTTTCTGCAGAGCCGCATCATCAAAATTGGCATTGGTGATGGTCATAAAAAGGGACTGGATCACAAAACGCCCCAGATCGCGGTCCGGCTGCCGGGTGAGGGCAATACATTTGAGCTGCCGGAGCAGCTCATCCATCAACCGGGAAGTTTCCGCTTTTTTTCCACACATTCCCGCCCGGGTGCAGCCGGTATTTTTACACGCTTCCTGACACTGAAAACAAAACATTTTTTCATCCATAACACCCCCCTTTCCGTTTTATTTTGCCTGATTTGCGGAACGGCGTCCGGGATGGATTTTCTGCTCCGGAAATGCAGAAGATCCGTCCTGTGCCGCTTTCCTGTGACACTATATCGGATCATGACTCAAATGCAAACTGATTTTTTCCGGCCGCTGGAAAAAAAAGATTGAGAATCCATTTGACTTTTTTGCCGGGTGCTGTTATTGTAAAAGCATTGTAACACAGGGGTGCTGTTGTCATGGGGACAATGGCTGAGATCAAACCCTTTGAACCTGAAACGGGTAATGCCGGCGTAGGAAAGAAAATGAAAAATATTTTTGTTACAACTTTTTCATGGTGCCATCCGCACCGACATGCCCCCAAAGAAGCAGAAAAATGCTTCAGAAAGGACTTCCGGTATGTCAGCGGAAAACATCATCTCCACAGCGATCATCCGTAAATTCAGCGAAAAACTCATCCAGGGCTTGCAGCTGGATGTCGCCATTGTCGGCGGCGGCCCCTCTGCCCTTGTTGCCGCACGGGATCTGGCTTCTGCCGGGTTGAAAACGGCCATTTTTGAGCGTAAACTTGCTCCCGGCGGCGGCACCTGGGGCGGCGGGATGCTTTTTAACGAAGTCGTGGTGCAGGATGAAGCACTGCCCATTCTGGATGATTTCCAAATTTCCCACAAAAAACTGGAAGAGGCCCCCGGCTATCACACGCTGGATTCCGTGGAAATGGCAAGCGGGCTTATTTTCGGCGCACTGAAAGCCGGTGCCACGATTTTCAATTCTGTCAGCGTGGAAGATCTGGTTTTTAAAAACGGTAAGGTCAACGGGCTGGTCATCAACTGGACCCCGGTGGAACGCCTCGGGATGCATGTGGATCCCCTGACCGTCATTGCCGAAAATGTGATCGACGGCACCGGTCACCCCAGTGAGATCCTGAATCTTGCCGTGAAAAAGGCCAAGATCCAGCTGGATACCCCCACGGGTGATATTATTGGCGAAAAGCCTATGTGGGTGGAGAACGGCGAAGCCTCCACCGTGGAAAATACCCGGGAATATTTCCCCGGTCTGTACGCCTGCGGCATGAGTGCCAATAATGTGATGGGCGGCTACCGTATGGGTCCCATTTTCGGCGGGATGCTCATGTCCGGGCGCAAAGTTGCCGGACTCATTGCAGAAAAAGGCCGTTGATCATGCGTACATTGCAGGAAAAGATCGACCTTTTCCGGCGATCCGATCTTTACCCGGTGGTCAGTTCGGAATTTTGCGGCGGGCGGGATGTTTGCGAGGTCGTTGCCGCCATCGCTTCCGGAGGTGCAAAAATCGTTCAGATCCGGGAAAAACACCAGTCGGATGCCGCCGTTCTGGAATTGGTGAAGAAGTGTAAAAAAATCACGGATGCCTGCGGGATGCTCCTTCTGGTGGATGACCGTTTGGATATCGCCATGGCTGCCGGTGCCGACGGTGTCCATCTGGGACAGGAGGATTTTCCTTTGCGGGAAGCGAAAAAGCTGGCGCCGGAAATGCTTTTCGGCGTATCCACCCACAATGCGCCGGAAATCCATGCCGCTCTTGCAGACGGGTGCGGGTATCTGAATATCGGTCCCATGTTCCCCACGCAAACCAAAAGCGTGGCGTGCGGCGCATTGGGGCTGGAGGAGATCATGCGGCTGAAAAATCTTGTGACCTGTCCCTTTTCTGTGATGGGCGGGATCAAGGAGCATCATCTGCCGCTTCTTGTGGAACGGGGATTCCAGCACATTGCCATGGTGACGGAAATTACACAGGCACCCCGTATTGAAGAAAAAGTGATTCAACTGCGGAAGGTCATGGAGTCCTGCCGCTCCGTGGATCAGGGAGGTGATTTATGACACAAATGGAACAGGCGAAGAAGGGCATCATTACGCCGGAGATCCGGCAGGTCGCCCAGACGGAACTGCGTTCGCCGGAATGGGTCCGGCAGGGTGTTGCCGACGGCAGGATCGTTATTCCTGCCAATATCCATCACGCCGGACTCAAACCGTGCGGGATCGGCAGGGAGTTGCGGACAAAGATCAATGCCAATCTTGGCAATTCCACCTTGTCCAGCTGCCCCGGTGCGGAGTTGAGCAAATTGAACATTGCCCTGCATTACGGTGCGGATACGGTGATGGATCTGAGTACGGGGGAAGAGATCACATCCATCCGGCAGCGGATGCTGGAAAACTGTACTGCTCCTCTGGGGACGGTGCCGGTGTATGAAATCGTTTCCCGCTATGGGAGCCGTGATTTTTCCAGAGATAAAATTCTCGGTGTCATCCGGGAGCAGGCGGAGCAGGGGGTGGATTATATGACCATCCACGCAGGGCTTCTGGCAAAGTATGTCCCGCTGGCTTTGAAGCGGAAACTGGGCATCGTCAGCCGGGGCGGTGCGCTGCTCGCCGCATGGATGAAGGAAACCGGTCAGGAAAATCCGTTTTACGAAGCGTTTGACGATATTCTGGCTATTTGCCAGGAACACGATGTCACCTTGTCTTTGGGGGACGGACTGCGCCCGGGGTGCCTTGCTGATGCTTCGGACGAAGCGCAATTTGCCGAATTGGAAACTCTGGGGGAACTGGTGTTCCGCTGCCGGGAGAAAGGCGTACAGGTCATGGTGGAAGGTCCGGGCCATGTGCCGCTGGATCAAATTCAGTTCAATATGGAAAAAGAGCGGCAGATTTGCGGCGATGCACCGTTTTATATTCTGGGGCCGGTGGTGATTGACTGCGCTCCGGGATACGATCATTTTGTTGCCGGAATGGGCGGGATGATGGGGGCTTTTTATGGAGCTGCCATGCTGTGCTATGTAACGCCGAAGGAACATTTGGGTCTTCCCAATGCGGATGATGTCCGCCGCGGGGTGGTGGCGTTCAAAATTGCCGCCCATGCGGCGGATGTAGCTCTGCACAAACCCGGCTGCCGGGAGCGGGATGATGCTGTATCCGATGCCCGTGCCGACTTTGACTGGGAAAAGCAGTTTGAGTTGGCTCTTGACCCGGAATGGGCAAGGGAACTGCGTGCGCAGGCATTGCAGGAAAGTTCTGTGCCAAGCCGGCACGGTTCCGAATACTGTACCATGTGCGGACCGGATTTCTGTTCTCTGCGTTTGAGTAAACGGCTGAAATAATCGGAAGATATGTTGCAAAAACAGAGATTTCAATTGTCTTGCGTGATTGAAAAAGCGGCAAGGCGGTGTATGTTACAGTCAAAACCGGAGGTGAAATCAAAAAAAAATTTGACAGAATAAAAGTACATAACTGTTTTCGGACAGTGTTATAAAAAAAGGCTGTGTACTAAACAATGACTGATTTTTCTATATAGCAAATTATTTGCTGTGCACTTGGTCTCTGCGAGGCTGGGTTCAGCGCACTTCTTACGCTGAACCGTAAGGCCCCGGAAAAAATCGCAAGCTGATTGCTTGCTG
>JAFTIA010000072.1 GCA_017457105.1 Lentisphaeria bacterium
GAAGCACGGCTTCGCCGTATGAAGTGCGCCCTTGCGGGCGTAAGGTTATGCTCTTTGGACAAAATTGTTCGATCAGCGTGAACGCTGATCGAATGAAGCACGGCTCCGCCGTGCGAAGCGCAGCGTTGCTGCATGAAGCGTTTGCCTGCGGCAAACATGAAGCACTTGCTTTGCAAGTATGATGCGGCATATTTTTGTGAGCGGCACTCTCCGTATGTTTCCGTACACATCCGTACTGATCCGTACAAATAAAGCCTCTGAAAAAATGACGGCAGTGTTGTGCAGTGATCACAAGAAGTTCGATCAAAGTAAATGCAGAACGGGAATTTACCGCAAATTCACGCATTTGCCAATTCCTGCCTGACTCTGCAAAGATGTAACGACACACGCTTTTCATTTTTCTTCCTGTATCATATATGATCTACTGTATCACCTGAAATACCGAAAACAAACTCCCCCCGGAAAAACATCCTCCGGCAGAGCTCACCTGACCGGGATCATCGGCCCCGTTTTCCCGCATTCCGGACATTTCCCCCGCGTTTGATTGACACGCTGAATATGCCGGTTTTCCACCGTCTTTCTGCACATACGGCAACGGAAAAGTTTGCCTTCCTCCTTCGTTTTTACCGCCGCATCCACAGCAATTTTACTGCCGTCATCCCCGCATCCGGCAAGCAGCAAACTGCCGAGAACAACAATACCCCAGAATCGCTTCATATCCCCCTCCTCACTTGCGGCATTTGAAATATTCCAGAGCCTCATCCAAATCACCGCCGCCCCAGCCAATGCCGACAGCTTTCAGCTGAGCCTCGTTCCGGCCCCAGCCGCTGTTGGAAACAGTCAGCGGGCCAAAGGGAGAAACGTGTCCATCACACCACGCTGTATTGGAAAAGCCGCTGTGACGGAAGTGCATGGTCGGCGCAGGCGTTCCCCAGCCGCAATCCTGATCCTTATCCAGATAAAGCGGAGCATACAAATCGATCTGCTCCTCAAAACCGCCATCCCCGATCCCGGTATGATCCGCAAACATGATCGTTTTCCCGGGTTGGGAGAGAACACTTTGTTTCGCCGGGGAAGCATCCCAGTTGGGTGCAGTGGTGTAGGTCCCGATGGCGACAGAATAACCGTACCCGCCGGTACCGGTATTGGTAACATTTTGATTCCGGTTATACACCAGTGAATCACACTGCCGGACGCCTTCATTTTTCCCGAGATAGGCCGTCAACCCGCCTTCCGGTTTCACATTGCCGTATCCACTCCCCGCCTTGCCGCACCAATATTCATAGGGCGACGAAGACCACAACGCACTGTAAATGAAAAATTCGCCGTTACTGTCAGCGTACAACAGATTGGCCGTTACCAGCTGTTTCAGGTTGCTGACGCATTTGGAAGTTTTTCCTTTTTCTCTGGCAGTGCCTAAGGCGGGAAGCAGCATCCCCGCAAGAATGGCAATAATAGCAATTACAACCAATAGTTCAATCAGCGTGAACGCTGATTGAGTGAAGATGTGAAGGTGTGAAGAGTTTGCCTGCGGCAAACGTGAAGTGCGCCCTTGCGGGCGTAAGGTTGTGATCTTTGGACAAAATTGTTCAATCAGCGTGAAGTTCACTTGCCGTAAAGACGGCGGACAGTTCTGCCTTGTGCGGCAGACAAAAGAGGTGTGGCGCATAGTTTGATCCTTTCGTGTTGACGCGCACGCCCGTACACGCTTCCACACCCAAAGATCACCCGCCATTCAAAAAAAACGGCATCCGGGGAGTCTTATTCCGCGAAAACGCTCCGGGATCCCCGCCCTGCAAGATCTGACTTACGGCACTCCGCCGCTCACAGTTACGCGATAGTCCCGGATTCTCACCGGGTTCATTGCTGCTGCGGACCACCCGCAGCATTACCATGGACTGGGACAAAGTCTAATATAGCATTTTTTCCGGCTTTTACAATTCTCTTTGAAGCAACGAATTTTATTTCCCCCCGGCTGTCGCCCTTTGCCGCCCGGCAAGGAGCCGCAAAAAAAACCTTGCCAATTACACTGTCTGTAATTGGAAAAGCCGTTCCAGAATCACGGAGGCACCTCCTTGCGCGCCGCCGAATTCGCCCAGTTCCGAAGCACATACCGCCAGTTTTCTGCCGTAACGCAGTTCATCTTTCTTCACGGTCAGCAATTCCCGGAACCGGTCAAAAAAGCAATCCCCCAATTCCAGAAGCTGTCCCCCCAATACCACGGCCTGCGGATCCAGCAATGCCACTGCGGGGTACACCGCTTCCGCCAGAATCTCCGCCGCATGACAAACCAGCCCGGTCACTTCCGGCGTCCGGCTTGCCAGTTCATTCAGAAATCCCGCATAAGTCAATTCCCGCCCCAGCAATTTTCCCGCCTGACGGGTCAGCGATTCCGCCTGCAAGCAACTCTCCAGAGAGGGAGCCTCCGGCTCCAGCACCCGGGGGACATCCCCCAATTCTCCTGCAGCACCGTGACTGCCACGGAAAAGTTTTCCATCTATCACGATCCCCGCTGCAATGCCTCTGCCGCTGGAAAGCACCATCAGATCCCGGTACTGCTTCCCCGCTCCGTAAAAGGCTTCCGCCAGCGCAAACGCCATGGACCTTGTTTCCAGATAGACCGGCAGCCCCGCCGCCTGTGCTACCGCAGGCGCAAGGCCCTTGTTCCGGAGATCCAGCGTCTGACTGTCCCGCACTTCTCCGGTAACAGGGTCCACCTGCCCGGAAACAGCGATCCCCGCTCCTCTGAAATTTCCCCCGTTCCGCCGCAACTGGCGGATCAGGGCAATACATACATCCCGGATGGATTGGAAGTTGTTGCTGTACGGCATGACGGCACGGTCCCGCACCCGACCGGCAAGGTCGCACGCCACCCCCCGGATCACATAATCATCCCCCACAGCGATCCCCACTGCACAGGGATCTTCATCCGCCAGAGCCAGCATGATCGGCCGCTTGCCGCCGGTGGATGCCCCCTTGCCTGTTTCCCGCACCAGTCCCGCAGAGATAAATTCCCCTACGATACTGGACACGGTCGGGCGGGTCATGCCGCACTGTGCCGCCAATGCCGCCCGGGAGATCCCGTCTGCACGCCGGATCGCCCCGAGCAAAGCTCGCCTCAATGCGATACTGTCATTTTTACTGTTCTGCCAATCCATTTTTTCCTCTGATTTCAAAGGCAAACAATACTGCAAAAGATTGGATTTGTCAAGTTTCTGACTTGCTTTCCCGGCAGACTGTGGTATCTTTCTTCCGCTATGGAACAGGAAATCGGACAACTTTCAATCAACGGCATCTCCTGCCGCATCTGTATTTCGCCCCGCCGCCGCAGAGCAGGGTTGACTGCCGGAGAAAACGGCATCACCCTTTGCGGTCCGGCGTGCATGACCCTTGCGGATGCTGAAAAAATTTTGCTCCACAACCAAACTGCCATACAAAAGTTGCTCCGGAAAGTGCGTTCCATGCCCCTCCCCGTACCGCCGCCGGAATATGCCGTCGGAGGGACATTGCGGCTTCTGGGCAAATGCTGCCCGGTAGAACGGGGGCATGGCAAGCCGGTTTATGCAGACGGGGTCTTTTATGTTCACCCGGTACATGCCCGGCAGGAGATGTTTTTGAAACTCTACCGCCAGCTGGCGTTGCAGATCCTTACAGAAAAAGTCCGCGCGCTTGCTGAAAGTGCCAGGATCACCGTTGCGGGGATCCACATCGGCAGTGCCTCCCGCCGCTGGGGCTCCTGTACGGCAGACGGGCATTTGCATTTCCCGTGGAAACTGATCCTCTGCCCGGAACCGCTGGTGGATTATGTGGTTGCTCACGAACTGGCTCACCGGAAACACATGGATCACTCTGCAGCGTTCTGGGAAGAGGTCAGCCGCCTCTGTCCGGAGTGGGAACGCCGCAGAAAAGAACTCCGCCGGGAAGAGCAGAAGTTGCGCAGCTGGAGCGAATAATCTCCTGAAAAAGGCACAAAAAAAACCGGCTCCCTGCGGAAACCGGTTCTTTCTGCGAGCTGAAAGCTTATTCAGCGGCGAAGGGACGGACCATGACGGTACGGGTCGCCTTGTTGAATTCCACTTTGCCGTCGATCAAGGCATACAGCGTGAAATCACGGCCGCAGCCCACGTTACGGCCCGGACGGAACCGGGTGCCGCGCTGACGGACGATGATCGTCCCGGCATTCACAGATTCACTCGCATAACGCTTGATCCCGAGGTACTTCGGGTTGCTGTCGCGGCCGTTACGGCTGCTGGACTGACCTTTTTTATGCGCCATTTGAACACTCCATATTTGTTAATATTGATAAATTTCCGATAAAGTTCTATTAAAATAGCCCGTTTTTCAAAAATATCAAGCCGATAACTGAAAAAATCCCGTTTTTTCTCCCTTTCAGCCTGAAAATTCTGCCCCTCTTAAACGCTTTCCACCGTGAGTTCCGGCGAGAGGAATTCCCGCAACTTATCTTCCACCGTGTGTTTCAGCGTAGCTCCGGAGGCCGGGCACCCTGCACAGCGGCCGCGCAGACGAACCGTTACCCGGCTCCCCTGCAAGTCCACCAGCTCAATACCGCCCCCGTCCTGTTCCAGCAGAGGCTTGATCTCCTTATCAATGATCTCCTGGATCTTCATGACCCGCTGGACAAGAGGAAGAGCCATAAAATCCACCGCAGGAGCAGGTGCAGGCGCAGCCGCCCACAAATCATCCAGAATCTGCTGGATCTCTTCCAGACAGGCTCCGCAGGCCCCGCCGGCTTTGCAATAATGCTTCACCTCTTCGGCCTTGTGCAAATGATTTTCCTTTGCCACTTTGCGGATCTTTACATCCGTTACACCGAAACACTTGCACACCAGTTTCCCCTCGTGATCCGCATCATCCGCATCGAAAGGACTGGCTTCGCCCCGGTAATTGGCAATGGCCGCCTGAAGAGCCTCCATACCCATCACAGAACAGTGCATCTTTTCTTCCGGCAGATCGCCCAGAAGTTTGACGATGTCCTGATTGGTGACTTTGGCGGCTTCATCCAGCGTCATCCCTTTAATGAGTTCCGTTAAAGCGGAACTGGAGGCAATGGCACTCACACAACCGAAGGTTTTGAACCGCACCTCGGCAATGCGCCCCTCGCTGTCCAGATTGAAGGTCAACCGCAAAGCATCACCGCAACTGGCGTTGCCGACTTCCCCGAAACCATCCGGATTTTCCAGTTCACCGGTGTTTTTCGGATGGAGAAAATGCTCCATGACTTTCTCGTTATAATCCCACATTGTTTACTCCTCCATGGCCGCCGGCAGCAATGTATTGCCTTCCGGCTCCAGAAATTCAGGACGGATGCTGCGCAAAATAACCTCGGCAGTAAAATCGTCCTGGACTCTTTTTTCCATCATTTGTTTATTTAAATACCCCGCCACCAGTTTGTGGGTACGGGCAAAAGAACGGATACTCCACATGGCGGAACGGCCGATGATGTTATTCATCAGTTTTTCACGGTCTGCCGCAGTAGGCTCCTGCAGCATTTTGTAATCCTCCGGCCGCATCCCCTGGGGGAAACGGCGGATCTGACGGCAGATCTTTTCCACCGGGGCTTTACCGCCCGTGGCAAAAAATTCACTCCACAGCACATTTTCCTGCCACAGAGTCTTTACCTCCTGCACTTCAAAGAGTTCCCGGCTCTTTTTGCCGCTCAACGCCATCAGCACCAGCGAAGCCCCGTTACGGTCGGGAGCTTCCATTTTAGTCACTTCCACCGCAAAAGGTTTCCACCACTGGGGATTGGGCTTCAATGCAAAGTAAAACCAGGAATACAGTGCCAGAGGGCGGCTCCGCCACCCCTGACGCAGTTCCGGCAAAATCCCCGCCCAGAAACGCAGTGCAGGAACGATCCGCTCCGGTTGCGGATTCAAGTAATAATTCCGCATAAAATTCATCACTTCCCGCTGGGATTGAAATCCCTTTCCCTCTTGCGGCGGATTGATGGTCAGCGTGATTTTCGCCGTATCCCGGGCAACGCTGTTTACCGCATTCAAGTCCGTGACTTCCGTTTCCACCGTGTAATCTCCGGGGTTTTTATCCCTTCCCAGCACCACCCGGCAGCCGGAGGGATGCAGAAGTTGTTTCCCGGCGGCGGGAGCAGGAAGTTCCAGAGTCTTGATGCTGTCCCGGGAATCAAAGTGGATCGTCCCGGCGGCATCCCGGATCAAAATCCGAGTACCCACCTTGATTTTGCCGTCCCGGACCGTCAGATCACGGAAAAAAAGATGAACATGAAATGTCTGCATGTGGGACACCCGGGAAACAGAGGGCAGAGAAAGTGCCTGCCCCGGCAGGATCCCGCTGCAGCGTTCTGCCACATTGGGAACCAGTGTCACCAGTGTTTTACACTCCGCCCCCGTCAGCGGCAGAGCCGCCGACAGCGCAAAGAAGATCAAAGCAAGGCGTTTCAGCATGAACATTCTTTTTCCGCCTCCGCGATCTTCTGCTTCAGGAACGACGGGACTTCCGCCAACGGAACAAGTTCCGTATCCCGGCACGCCCGTGTGCGGAATTCCACTTTGCCTTCCGCCAGAGATTTGGGAGAAACCACCACCCGCAGGGGGATTCCCAGCAAGTCCGCATCGCTGAACATGAACCCGGCCTTTTCGCCGCGGTCATCGTACAACACTTCCACGCCGGCGGCATTCAATTCATCGTACAACTTATCTGCGGCTTCCCCCACGCCGTCACGGTTGGGATTCAATGCACAGAGTTCCACCTGCCAGGGGGCGATGGAAATGGGCCAGACCGGGCCGTAATCGTCGTGATTCTGCTCCATCACAGATGCCATGGCACGGCCCACACCGATCCCGTAACAACCCATGATCATGGGCTTGGACTTGCCGTCCTTATCCAGATAATTGCAATTCATTGCCCCGGAATATTTGGTCCCAAGCTGGAAAATATTACCCACTTCGATGCCCCGGACCATTTGCAGGGGTTTCCCGGTGACCGGGCAGGGATCGCCTTCCCGGACAGTGGCGATGTCTGCCACAGTGATCCTGCTCACATCTGCAAAATCACGGTTCAGATTGAAATTCCGGTAATGATAATCCGGCTCGTTGGCCCCCACCACCAGATTGCTGGATTTGGCCACAGAGTTATCCACAATGATGCGCACTTTGGCAGGATCCACATCCAGAATGGAGGCAAATCCCGGCACACAACCGATGGATGCAATGGCATCATCATCCGCAAACTTCATTTCCGGTGCCTGCGCCAGATTGGCAAGTTTGGATTCGTTGACTTCAAAATCGCCCCGGATCATGGCAAAAATCAATTCGCCGGTAAAGGTATTCTGGAAAAACACGGCTTTCCCGGTATTTTCCGCCTTGACACCCAGAAATTCCGCCACTTCTTCGATGGTCTTTTTTCCGGGGGTCGCCACTTTTTCCAGCGGCTGTTCCGGGCTGGTTTCGTATGTCCAGGCGGCGTGCGCCACTTCCCGGTTGGCACGGTAAGTGTAGTCCGGAGAGGTAATCACCGTATCTTCCCCGCAATCGCAAATGGCCATGAATTCGTGGGAAACTGCACCGCCCATCATCCCGGAATTGGCTTCAATGGAAAGCACCGTCCGCATCCCCAGACGCTTGAAGATCCGTTCATAGGCTTCCAGACAGCGGAAATAATATTTTTCCAGATCTTCCTGATCGGCATGGAAACTGTACGCATCTTTCATGGTGAATTCCCGGACACGGATCATCCCGGCACGGGGACGGGCTTCGTCCCGGTACTTGGTCTGGATCTGGTACACCATGACCGGCAGCTGTTTGTAACTGGTCACTTCCGTACGCACCAGCTGGACCACGGCTTCTTCGTGGGTCATGGCAAGGATCATGGGTTTATCGTTCCGGTCCGTAAACCGGAGCAGTTCCTGCCCCACACTGTCATAACGGCCGGATTCTTTCCAGAGTTCCGCGGGAAGAACCACCGGCATTTCCACTTCCTGACCTTCCACCCGGTTCATTTCCTCCCGGATGATATTTTCGATCTTTTCCACGATCCGCTTGCCCGCAGGCAGAAGCGAATAGATCCCGGCAGACACCGGGCGGACATAACCGCCGCGGATCAGAAATTTGTGACTTACAGTAAGAGCGTCCTTGGGATCTTCCTTGATCCGGCGGCCAACCAGTTTTGTCATACGCATTTTTGCAAAATCCCTTCTGCATTGAATTTCTCTGTTTTGACAACAGTAAATATACACCGCAAGACACCGTTCTGCAAGGGATGTACTTATACAAAATCCACTTCTGCGGTTGAAAAATCCTGTTCAGGCTGTATAGTACCATTTAAATATTATGGAGTGACGTGTTACCATGAAAACTTCTGAAACGCTGGAATTCGATCATCTGGTCATCGGCAGCGGACTGGCAGGACTGCGGTCCGCCCTGTCGCTGGCAGCCGCCGGCCGCAGTGTGGCGGTCATCACCAAACGGGCCATTGATGAATGCAATACCCGGTGCGCCCAGGGCGGTATCGCCTGTGTGACCGCCATCGGGGACACTTTCGATGAACATGTGCAGGATACCCTGACTGCCGGGGCAGGCTTGTGCAATGTCAAAGCCGTCCGTGCCATTGTGGAGGCAGGTCCCGCCGCCGTAAAGGAATTGATCGAGATCGGGACAAAATTCACCACCCGGGGCGAACTGGGCTATACCGATGCCCAGAGTGAATACGATCTGGGGCGGGAGGGAGGTCACCACAAACGCCGCATCCTCCACGCCGGAGATATTACCGGTGCCGAGATCGAACGGGCCCTGGTGGAAGCCTGCCGGGCGTGCAGCAATATCCATATTTTTGAAAATCATACCGCTATCGACCTTATCATTTCCGGCAGAGGCGGTCTTCCCGGTAAAAACCGCTGTTGCGGAGCTTATGTATTGAGCGATCAGGAAAAGACGGTCAAAACGTTCCTTTCCGTTTCGGTTACGCTTGCCTGCGGCGGCATCGGGAAAGTTTATCTCTATACCAGCAATCCGGATGTGGCGTGCGGTTCCGGCGTGGCCATGGGCTACCGGGCCGGTGCCAAAGTTGCCAATATGGAATTTGTCCAGTTCCACCCCACCATTTTGTACCATCCCACAGAACGCTCGTTCCTGATCAGCGAAGCACTCCGGGGAGAGGGGGCGGTTTTGAAATGCCGCAACAACCGGGGCGAACTGGTGGAATTCATGCACAAATATCACCCCATGAAGAGCCTTGCCCCCCGTGATGTGGTGGCGCGTGCCATTGATAACGAAATGAAGCGCAGCGGGGAAGAATGTGTTTTTCTGGACATCACCCATTTGAGCGAAAAACAGCTGAAACTGCGTTTCCCCAACATTTATCAGCGTTGTTTTGATGCAGGGATCGATATGGCAAAAGAGCCGATCCCGGTGGTTCCTGCCGCCCATTTTCTGTGCGGCGGCATCCAGACGGATGTGCAGGGTTATACCGGTATCCCCGGCTTGTACGCCGTGGGCGAATGTGCCTGTACCGGACTGCACGGGGCGAACCGCCTTGCCAGCAACAGTCTGCTGGAAGCGGCAGTTCTCGGCGAAGCCTCTTCCCGGGCGATCTGCGAAAATTATGCGGCGCTGGCGGCAGAACGCATCCGCCCCGCAGATGCCCCCGTGTGGACCAGCGGAAACGCCACCGACTCCGATGAACGGGTGGTCTGCAGTCATAACTGGGATGAGATCCGCCGGTTCATGTGGGACTATGTGGGGATCTACCGCACCAACAAACGGCTGGAACGCGCCAAAGCACGGATCAAACTTCTCCGCAAGGAGATCGAAAAATATTACTGGGATTTCCTCATCACGCAGGACTTGATCGAACTGCGGAACATTGCATTGGTGGCGGAACTCATTATCGACTCTTCCCTGAAGCGCAAAGAAAGCCGGGGATTGCACTACAACGCCGATTATCCCTGCAGGGATCAGGAATTGGACGGCGTGGACACTATTTTACAACGGGATATGGAATGAAATATTCACTGCCAGTAGATCCCCGCATGATCGATGTGGTGGACCGTCTGCAAGAGGCCGGTTACGAAACATATATCGTCGGCGGCGCCATTCGTGATCTGCTTATGGAGCGGCGACCCAAAGATTATGATATTTCCACCGCCGCCACGCCGGAACAGGTCCGGGAAGTTTTCGGGCGGCGCAGTGTGCGTATTATCGGGCGGCGTTTCCGTCTGGCCCATTTGCATCTGGGGCGGGAAATCATTGAAATCAGTACCTTCCGCCGAGCCCCGGAGGGTCACGGCAGAGAGGCCACGGCCGCAGAAGAGGACCGACTGCCGGAAAATATCATTCTTTCGGACAATGATTACGGCACCGTGGAAGAGGATGCTCTCCGCCGGGATTTTACGGTCAATTCTCTCTATTATGACCCGGT
Organism: Lentisphaeria bacterium; assembly: GCA_017457105.1. Lineage (GTDB taxonomy): Bacteria > Verrucomicrobiota > Lentisphaeria > Victivallales > Victivallaceae > UBA1776. Next base: position 10,411 of record JAFTIA010000072.1, read on the forward strand.
CCGGGAAGATTTGCTGGACTTTACCGGCAACGGCATGGCGGATATTGAAAACGGCGTCGTCCGTGCCATCGGGAATGCCAGACTGCGGTTTGAAGAAGACCCGGTACGCATCCTCCGGGCATTGAAACTGGTGGGGCAATACGACTTTTCCCCGGATGCGGAAACGGAAAATGCGATTTTTGATTCCCTGCCGCTCATCCGGTTTGCCTCCCCATCACGGCTGTCGCTGGAACTGGAAAAAGTGTTGAGTTCAGCCTATGGCGATAAACACCTGAAAGCCTTTCACGACTACGGTTTTCTGGAATATTTCCTGCCTTTCCTGTACGAAAACTGGGATACGGATGCCATGCGCTATGCCATGGATCTCTTTACGGAACGCAATTACCGGGTGGATGAAGGGGTTTACCGGAACAGTATTTCCCTTGCCTGTGCGGTTCTGGCACTGCCTTTTGTGGAGCGGGCCGCCGGGAACAACTGCGGGGAACTGTGGTCGCCGGACCGTCATGCCGTACATCTTATCCGGCAGGTGTTGAAAGATCTTTTCCAGCCGCAGAATATGATCAACAGCGTCATGCAGTCCGCCGAACACATCCTGCGGCTCCAGCCGGGGATGTATCATATGGAAGATGACGGCAGTGTGATCGGCTCTTACGGCTATAATCACGCACGGGAAGTCATTGCCATCCAGAATTTTGTCTGCTGGCAAGATGAGCGGCTGGAAGACTTCTGGCCGCCGGACAATGCCCCCCGCCGCAGAAACAAACGCCCCCAGCGTAAACACAAGAAAAAATCACCGGGAGGAGCGGAATAATGGCTGTTACCTTGAGTTTGATCGTCCCCTGTTACAATGAGGAAAATACGCTGGAAGGGATCGTGGACCGGATCCTGCAGCTGCAGAGTGATGATTTGAAACTGCAAATCGTGATCGTGGACGATTGCTCTTCGGACAAAAGCCGGGAAGTGGCAGAAAAACTTTCGGCAGTCCATCCGGAGATCAAACTGGCGTTCCACACGGTCAATCAGGGAAAAGGTGCGGCTTTGCGTACCGGATTTCTGGAGGCCACCGGGGATTTTGTGGGGATCCAGGATGCGGATATGGAATACGATCCGCAGGATTATCTTGTGATGCTTGAACCCATGCTGGCGGACAAGGCGGATGTGGTTTTCGGCAGCCGTTATCTTCTGCCGGATACCCGGCGGGTACTCTATTTCTGGCACACCCGGATGAACCGGTTCCTCACTTTTGTTTCCAATATGTTCACCAATCTGGATATTACAGATATGGAAACCTGCTACAAACTTTTCCGGCGGGAAGTCATTCAGAAAATCGCCGGGAAACTGCAGGAAAACCGTTTCGGCTTTGAGCCGGAAGTCACTGCCTATGTGGCGGAATCCGGCTGCCGGGTCTGGGAATGTGCCATCCATTATCATCCCCGCTCCTACGATGAAGGCAAAAAAATCGGCTGGAAAGACGGTCTGCGGGCACTGTACTGCATTCTTCATTACGGAGCGTGCAATGCACCGCTGCCCATGCAGTTGATTTTATATTTTGTCATCGGCGGCACGGCGGCACTGGCGGATCTGCTCTTTTTCCACATTGCCATGAGCTGCGGAATGGCGGTAAACTGCGCTGTCCCGACGGCGTTTGCCGGAGCGGCAGTATTGAATTATTTTCTCTGCATCCTCATCCTTTTCCGGCACAAAGCGCGGTGGGGGACGGCAGGAGAAATCGCCGCCTATATCCTGACCGTACTGGTCATGGGTGTAGTGGATTTCGGCATTACCAAAGGGCTGATCGCCTGCGGCTGGCCTGCCATGGCGGGGAAAGCACTGGCGACTTTCTGCGGTTTTGTGGGGAACTTTTTTCTGCGCCGCAACTTTGTCTTTCAACTGAGGAAAAAGTGATCATGCGGAAAACCATGACGCTCCGGACCAGCCCGGAAGTATGCAGTGAAAGCATCACCATCACCGTGGAAAACGGCGTGATTGAAAGCGTCGTTTTTCAGGGAGGATGTCCCGGCAATCTTGCGGGAATCAGCAAGCTGGCGGCAGGTATGCCGGTGGTGGAAGTGATCCGGCGCCTGAAAGGGAACCGCTGCGGCAGCAAAAACACCTCCTGCCCCGATCAGCTGGCTCAAATCCTTGAAAAACATTTTCTCTGATCCTGACTTGAAGCAGGGGCAACTGCCGACATGCCAGCGGGTGTTACCCGCCAGCGGGTTTTACCCGCGGAGGCTCGAGAGCGAAGCGACAGCCGACAGTCACCGAAGCCGACGTTCGGCCGCTGCGGCAGCAAAAACACCTCCTGCC
>JAFTIA010000073.1 GCA_017457105.1 Lentisphaeria bacterium
CAAGGGGTGGGTCGCCATCGACAAAAAACGCTTTTCCGTCAAACGCGGAGACGGCTACAATGGCACATCCGGCATCAAACTTACCGTATATCCCGGCAGCAAGCGTATCCTGCCCCATAAATGGTATGATGTGAAGCTGAAAAAAGGTGTCCGTTACAAACTTTCCGGTTACGGCCGGGTCGACGGAAATGTGAACCAGGTGCAGGAACGCGGTGCCAAAGTCAGCGGCAGGATGCTGCTGGAATATTGGGACGGCCGCAAATATATCCGCGGTTTCGGCAGTTCCGGCGGAATATTCCTGAAAGACTGGAAAAAATTCAGCAGAGGTTTTGTCCTTTCCGATGACATTCCGGATACCGCCAGATTCAAGGTGTTGATCGTTCCGAGTTGTCCTGCCCCCAACAGCAATATCCGCGGAGCGATTTATTTCGATGAGATCTCTCTGACTGAAGATACTCCCCGCTGGTTTGTTTCCCAGGTCTATCCCATTGCGGAACGTCTTTACGGACACGAGGGATTTATCCGCTTTTCCAGCACTTTTTCCGGTCAGCACAAAGGTGCGAAAGCTCCGGAATATCAGGTCAAAGTCACCCGTAACGGCAAAGTCCTTGCCGTTGCCGATGCCAAAATGCAGGGTGCCCGGGTCACTGCCGAACTGGGAAAACTCCCCCCCGGAAAAGCTGAAGTCACCGTGACCCTTTACAACAGCAAAGATAAAAAGATCTACGGCGTGCAGACCATGCCGGTGCTGATCGTCGGCAAAGAACAGATGCCTTCTTACGCCTGCACCGTGGACCGTCTGGGCCGGGCCATTGTCAACGGCAAACCTTTCATGCCGATCGGTCTGTATGTTATCGGGAACCGCCCTGCCAAACGGGTGGCCGATATCGCCAAAAGCGGCGTATTCAATACGGTTTTGCTCTATCATACTATCAGATTCAAGACTCAGCCGGCGATGAATGCTTTTCTGGATGCCTGTTCCAAAAACAATATCAAACTGCTTTTTGCCAGTAAATTCCATAAGGTCTTTGTCAAGGCGGTGGAGGCCAATAAACATCATCCCGCCATTCTCGGCTGGTACATCGACGATGAAACCAGTGTTTCCAAACTGCCCCAGCTTATCGCCAACCGGCGGCTGATCAATAAGATCGACCCCTGGCGTCCCACTTATGCAGTCACCTGTTTCCCCGACGATTTTGAACAGTACATCAAGTCCTGCGATATTTTCGGTTATGATCCCTATCCCATCCGGGCAACTTCCGCGAACCCGACTTTGCGCGGCGTCAAGGCCATGAGCGATCCGGCAGAAAGGTTAGATGCCTTTTCCTGGGCGGTCCCCCAGATCTTCAGCTGGGGCAGTTATGATCGTGAAGCGAAAAAGAACAAAGAACTTTTCCTCAAAAAGTTCCGGGAACCTACCGAGAAACAGATGCGGGGCATCGTTATCACCGAAGCTATTGCCGGTTCCAAGGGATTTATCATGTATATGTACTGCACCCAGATCGATCACGGCAATCCTGATCCCACTGCCTTCAAACGCCGCTGGCCGGAAATTTGCCGGGTGGCCGGTGAACTCAAGGCCCTCACTCCCTTCATCATGTCCGACATCGAACGGCTCAAGCTTGCTCCGGCTGATAAAAAGGGGGAAGTCCGGGCTGCGCTGTTCGACGACGGCAAGGGCGAGATCCGGGTATTGGTCTGCGGTCTGGACAGCGTTCATGACTCTGTTATCACCCTGCCGGAAAAATACCGCGGCAAGCAGCTGAAATCCCAATTCGGCCATGTCAAGCCGCTGGGTAATGGGAAATATCACTTCACCGGCAAGGAGTTTGCCGCAGATATCCTCTACTGATCATCATCAGGATCACTCGGCCGCATGGTAAAAAAGCCATGCGGCTTTTTATTTATTCAGGCTTTGCGGAAAAGACTTTCCTGAAGCAGCGAAAGGGCTATTGCGATGGAGATCGGTGCATTGGTCCAGCCCGTATAGATGCTGCCGGCTCCCCCTTCATAACAGTCACCGCCGCCCCAGGTGCCGGACTCCATGTCAAACATACCACGCCAGCATCCCTTGAGGTAAGGCTCCGGGGAGGTGTCCTGAATGGAACAGATCTGGCTGAGAAGCTTTTGGAAAGGAGCCTGAAAGGCAGGGGCCAGATCTTTCAGTCCCAGCAGACCCAGCAGAGCCCAGTTTGCGGTATAAATGGTATCTACCAGATGAGGACCGCAGGGGGCTTCGTCGTGTTCCGACGGGATATTGCCGTTGCCGCCCCCGATTCACAGGCGGGGAACGGAATAATTAAATCATAAAGGCTTGATTTATATACTGTTCCATAGAATGGCACCATTTTCGTACCATTTTTCCTCACTCCTGATGCGGCGCGCGGCTCAGCTTTCGCAGTTCGCCGGGAGTGCTGCCGGTCAGTTTGCGGATCGAACGTATACAGTAGTTGCTGTTGGAAAATCCACTCTTCTGCGCTATCACTCCAATCGGAAGTGTCGTTGAGTATATCAGGCGCAGAACCTCCTGACGACGGCAGGAAATAAGATAACTGGCAGGATCCACTCCGTAAGCTGCTTTGAAACAGCGGCTGACAGTTGTCCGGTGCACCCCGAGACGTTCGGCGACAACGGACATGGAAAATTCTTCGTCCCGGAACATATCATCAATTATTTTACGAATGGCGGCAGCTGTGATGTTCCCCTCATTCCGGCTGACTCCGCGACTGCCGCGGGCAATGCGTATCAGAATGCTGAAGGCAAGATTCAACACCGTCAGCTGGGTGTCAGGATTGGAAATATCACGGTATATCTCTTCAAACAGCGCTTCCGGACAGTTCCCCGCATAATGCAGCCCCGGTGTTATTTTCAGCGAAGAAAACAAAATATCTGTATTTTTGCCGCTGATGGTAAGCCAGCGGTAGTGAAATCCGCAATGATCCGGATAATAAACATGACGGGAACCCGGCGGATAATACCAGATCCAGCCCGGACGCAATATGTTTTTATTGCCGAATTTGTCATGGAAAATACCACGACCTTCCAAACACCAGAAAATCTCTCCGAAATCC
>JAFTIA010000074.1 GCA_017457105.1 Lentisphaeria bacterium
AAGCAAAGCAGGCAGTCCGTTGAAACTGAAGTTTCTCGGTTTTGCCTTGCATACGACCGGAAAAGGTCGGGCAGGAATCCGTGTACATGAGAAGTCTATAGACCGCTTCAAGAATAAAATCCGTGAGCTGACCCGCAGAAACCAGGGACACAGTCTGGAATATGTGTTGCAGAAATTGCGGCAGTATACAACGGGCTGGCTGAACTACTATGCCATTGCAGATATGAAGGAATTCATACAGCAAGCCAATGGATGGATAAAGCGTAAAATCCGCTGTTACATTTGGAAACAGTGGAAGCGTATCAAGACCCGTTTTGAAAACCTGCAAGCTTTGAGCGTTCCCCGTGGCAAGGCATGGGAATGGGCAAACACCCGCCAAGGGTACTGGCATATATCCCACAGTTGGATATTGAGCAAAACCCTGACAGACAAACGCATTATTCAGATGGGATATGACGATATCTTCATCCGGTATAATGAACTGCACTCAAGTTACTGAACCGCCGTATGCCGAACGGCACGTACGGTGGTGTGAGAGGACGGTTGCTCAAATAATGAGCAACCTCCTACTCGATTTTTCGGGAGCTGTTTTTTCTCTTGAAAATTTGCATTTTGACCTGAATGGGGTATAGTTTCTTTTGCAGTTCCGGCAATGATTTCAGGAGGCTCCAATGGGATTGACGGCTCAACTGGTGGAAAAGTACATTCAGGAAAAGGCGATTCGCGGTGCGGTTTTGTATTTCGGGACGCCATCTGAAACGCTTTTCGCTGAAGCATTCGGGGTGGCGGATCACTGCGCCGGGCGGGCGATGACTTTGGACTGTGTGTTTGATATGGCAAGTGTTACCAAAGCCCTTTGTGTGGCTACCTTGCTTGCACGGGCAGTGGAACTGGGGAAAATATTGCCGGATGCTCCTTTTGCCGATTATTTGCCCGGATACAGGGGCAAGTCGGCGTATTCTGCCACGGTGTGTGACCTTGCAACGCACTATTCCGGATTGGATCCGGATAGGCCTTATGATGCTTTGATGTTTCAGGGGCCGGAGAAACTGTATGATGCATTCAGAGATCTGCGGGTGATTCGCCGTCCCCGGGCGGAATATTGTTATACTTGCGGGAATTACATCCTTCTCGGGATGATTCTGGAGCATGTTTACGGTGCTCCGCTGGAGGAAATTGCCCGACGGGAGATTTTTGCTCTGCTGGGGATGGAGCGCAGTTCATGGGGGATCCCAAAAGAGGAGGTTCTTCCGGATGTGGTTCATGCGTATTTGACCACCAATCACTCCCGGATACCGGCGTCGTTTTTTCCGCCGGATTTGCGGATTTTGGCGGAGCAGGATGATTTGCCGTCAGACGAAACGGCGAAAACGGTTCTTCCGCACCGGATCGGCAATGCAGGGCTTTTTTCCTGTGCAGAGGATTTGGCAAAGTTTGCCCGGTTCATGCTTCGGAAACCTTTTCCGGAGCGGGTGTGGCGGATATTGGCTGAAAACCTCGCTCCGGAAGGGATGCGGGAGCGGTCCGCCGGATGGGATATGGAACCTACGTGTGTCTTTTCCGCTCACGCCATCCATCACACCGGCTGGAGCGGGCAGAGTTTATGGATCGACCCGGCGGAACAGGTGTTCGGATTGGTATTGACCAACCGCTGCGGAGAACATGAAAACGGGAAAGCATGCCGTCTGGATTTGATCCGGGCGGTGCGGGAAGAGATTGGAAAACCATGGATTGGATGAATAGGACACGGCTTCTTCTGGGAGAGAAGGCGGAGGAACGCTTGCGGAAGGCACATATTCTGGTACTGGGCCTTGGCGGTGTTGGCGGCGAGGCGGCGATCATGCTTGCCCGGGCCGGAGTGGGGCATTTGACGCTGGTGGATGGCGATACGGTGGAGGTTACCAATTTGAACCGGCAGGCAGTGGCGTTCCGCTCTACGGTGGGGATGCCGAAAACAGAGGCTCTGGCGGCGATCCTGCGGGACATTGCGCCGGAGATCGGTCTTACTCTGATTTCCCGCTATATCACACAGGAAGACGCTCAAACGCTTTTATTCCCCGCCCCGGACTTTGCGGTGGATGCCATAGACGATGTGCCTGCCAAAACGGCGTTTCTGCTGGCGGCTAAAAAACAGGGGATCCCCTTGATTTCCGCCATGGGGGCAGGGGGGAGAGTCGATCCCGGGCAGATCCGGGAGTGTGACATTGCCAAAACCTGCCAGTGCGGTCTTGCCCGGGCGGTGCGGACCCGTTTGCGGGAGGCCGGAGTCCATTCCGGGATCCGGGTGGTTTTTTCACCGGAAGTTCCTGTAAAAAGTTCCCCCGTGGGGACGGTGTCTTATATGCCCAACCTTTTCGGCTGTTTCTGCGCGGCGGCGGCGATCCGTCATCTTACCGGAAAATAAAGAACACCGCCCCTACCATGCAGAGCCCTGCACAGAGGTAGTTCCAGGAAAGTTTTTCCCCCATGTAAAAGATGGCGAAGGGAACAAAGACCGACAGGGTGATCACTTCCTGCAAAATCTTCAACTGCGCCAGGTTGAACATGGTGTGCCCGATACGGTTTGCCGGAACCTGCAGCAGATACTCAAAAAGAGCGATCCCCCACCCCACCATGGCTGCGATGTACCAGGGTTTGGACGAGAGATTTTTCAAATGCCCATACCAGGCAAAGGTCATGAAAACATTGGAGAGGATAAGCAGCCCAATGGTCTGCACGGAAACGGGAATGTGCATTTTTTACTCCATTTCCGCCCGTGCGGCACGGGTCATCAGGTTCCGGACGGCGATTTTGGGATCCAGGTCTTCGTAAATGATGGCAAAAATCTGGCGGCAGATGGGGACTTCCACCGCCACCTGATTGGCAAGGGCGCAGATCCCCCGGCTGGTGGCGACCCCCTCGGCAACGGACATTCCCATTTCCTGCAGGATTTGATCGAGCTTTTTACCTTTGCCCAATTCTTCCCCTACATGGCGGTTCCGGCTGTATTGGCTGCAGCAGGTCACGATCAGGTCCCCGATTCCGGCAAGGCCGGAAAAGGTGGCGGAATTCCCGCCCAAAGCGGCGCCCAGACGGCCCATTTCCGCCACGGCACGGGTCATCATGGCGGCCTTGGGATTATCTCCCAACTGCATGCCGTCAATGACACCAGCGGCAATGGCCATCACATTTTTGATGGCTCCGCCCAGCTGGACCCCGATGGGGTCATGGGAGGTGTAAACACGGAAATGGGTATTCATCATCAGCTGCTGTACCAGTTCCGCACAGCCCGGTGCGGCACTGGCAACCGTCACCGCTGTGGGAACGCCCCGTGCCACTTCTTCTGCATGGCTGGGACCGGAAAGGGTGCAGAAACGGCAATCGCCCAGAATGGATGTCACAACTTCATCGATCCGCATCCAGCTTTCGCTCTCAATGCCTTTTGCCACATTCAGGATGATATGCTGTTCCGGGCGGAAATAAGGCTTGAACTGCTCCAGAACCTTCCGCATATATTGAGTGGGGGAGGCGATGAGCCACAAATTGGCATCTGCCGCATCTGCCGGGTTTGCGCTCAAACGAAGCCGGGGATCCAGCTTGATCCCGGGGAGAAAACGGATATTTTCCCGTTTTTCGTCCATTTCCTGTAAATATTCCGGAAAAGGTCCCCACTGGTTGACCTCGTGACCATTGCTGACAAGAAGGAGGGCAAGGGCTGTTCCCCAGGCACCATCTCCAATGACTGTGATTTTCATAGTTCGTATGCTCCTGTATATTTTTGCGGTAATTAAAATACCACTTTTCCGGGGGATTGCAAGCCGGATGGCGGGGTTTAGTGCAGTTGACGGTCCGTATGGATGGTTTTCCCCCGGGAAAGTTCTTTGGCAAGAGTCCGGGAGAGTGCCCGTTCCATTTTTTCCGCTTCGTCTTCCACAAAGGGATTGGCGGGCGGCAGAAATCCGCTGAAACATTTTGCCAGAACCGGATGCCGGTTGCGGAACATGGAGGCGAATTCTCTGCGGATCCGCGGCATATAAAGTTGCGGAGTCCGTGCCGCTCCCAGTTTCAGGGCAAAGCGGTATTGCCATGCCGCCGACCAGAAACAGCCCAGTTCAGCGAGAGTCCGTGCCAGATAGATCCGGTACAGGATGTTTTGCGGCGAAAACTCCATGGCCCGCCGGAAGCACTTTTCCGCATTTTGCCATTTCCGGGCGGTAAAGTGGTTTTTCCCTTCCCGGAAAGTGAGGAAAACTTCTGTTTTTGCAAGATCTGAAAGCAGTGTGGCAAGGGAACTTTCCGGCGGAACATTGTTGCCCACGATCAGTTCTTCCAGAATATCATCCGCTTCGGAATCCAGATCCGGAGCATTTCCTGAAGCAAAGATGACCGTTTCCTGTGCTGTCAGTGACCGGTCATACGCCGCCCGGAGTGCCGGATCGGAGAGGATGTTGAACGCCCGGACCAACTCTTGAAATTCGGCAGTTTTGGCGGGATTGTTCCGGAACCTGTCCGGGTGGCAGGCTTTTGCCCGGGTACGGTAGGCCTGCTTCAATGCCTGAAAGGTGCACCCGCGGGGAACCCCGAGCCTTTGATAGTGATCGATCATTTTTTCTCCTTTACCGGAAACTACTATACACTTTCTCCCCGGTTTCGCAAACAAAAAACTTGAAAAACCGTTTTTTTGTGGTACACTTCCTTTGAGTCAACATGCTAAACAGGAGAAAAGAATGGCAGACCCCTTTGATGTGTCCGGCGTTTCATGCGGTCCCCGTCCGGAGATCCATTATCCCGGGAATGAAACGGTAGAGTGGTATGGTTTCAAACGGCATAATTTTGAATTGAATGGTTACAGCGGTTTTATTGTGGAGCCGCCCAATCCTGCTCCGGGATTGCCGTGGTGCTGGTGTTTGCAGTGGGCAGAGGCCTTTGTCCCCCGGACTCCGGCATTGAAACTTCTGGAACGGGGATTCCATCATGTCCATTTGAATGTATTCGATACCTGCCTCAATGCGGACGGCGTGGCTGTTCTGGAAGATTTTTACCGGATGCTGCGCGGGCTGGGATTCCACCCGAAAGCCGCTTTGATCGGCATGAGTTACGGCGGGCTTTTCTCCTGCCGCTGGGCGGCGGAACACCCGGAAACGGTGGGGGCGATCTATCTGGATGCCCCGGTGTGCAGTCTGGATTTCCGGCTGACCTCTTTCCCCAATGATACCGATCCGGAAAGGTGCGACCAGCGGCGCAAAGATGCTGAACGCATTGCCGGACTGTACGGGACTGTGGCGGAAAAACTGAAGGATCACCCCCTTGCGCCGGTAAACAATGTTCAGGCGATCGCCGATGCAAAGATCCCCATTTATGCTGTGCGAAGCGGGCAGGATCTTTCGGTGATCCCGGAGTGTAATATCGACATTTTTGCAGAGCGTTTGACTTCTGCCGGCGGGGATATCGAAGTCTTCCGGCGGGATTTTTACGGACACCATCCCCATGGATTTGACGATCCGCAGGTATTGGTGGATTTCATTTTGAAGCACTATCCCGGCTTCTGAAAATGGAGAAAACCGGTATTCCGTGCTGAAATGAGGTTGTTTTTTATGCCGGAAGCAGTATATTTCTCAAAAAGAACAGGAGAATAAATCATGCGCAAAGTTTTTCTTGCATTTGATCTTGGTGCATCCAGCGGCCGGGGGATCCTCGGCGTGCTGACCGATGGCGGGAATTTGAGCCTGCAGGAAGTTCACCGCTTTGAGAATGGCCCCATGCCCAAAGACGGCAGTTTGTACTGGGATTACCCCGCCTTGTGTGCCGAACTGAAAAAGGGGATCGATCTGGCGTTTCAGGCAGAACCGGTCATTGACGGCATCGGGATCGATACCTGGGGTGTGGATTATGTGCTGTTTGACCGCAGGACCATGGAACCCAAGCGGCTGCCTTTCAATTACCGGGACAGCCGTACCGATCACGCGCCGGAAAAAGTTTTTGCTAAAATTTCCCGGAAGGATCTTTATCGCCGTACCGGGATCCAGCACATGCCGCTGAATACGATTTTCCAGCTGGCGGCTCATCTGGAAACTTATCCGGAAGATTTCGATCATGCCGTGATGCTGCCTATTCCGGATGCACTGGCGTTTTATCTGGGCGGTGCCGCCACGGCGGAATATACGGAGTGTTCCACGACGGGGCTGCTGGATCCTGCCGCCAGAACTTGGGACTGGGAATTGATCGACCTGATCGGTCTGCCCCGTTCCATTTTCCCGGAAATCGTTCAGCCGGGCACGGTGTGCGGCTCCCTCAAGCCGGAATTCGGTCATGGGGATGTGCCCATTTACAAGGTGGCTTCTCATGATACCGCCAGTGCTGTTGCCGCTGTGCCTGCGCCTGAAGGCGGTCCGCTGTATATCAGCTGCGGCACCTGGGCGCTCCTCGGAGCGGAAACAAATCGGCCGGACTGTTCGGCGGAGGCGGAAAAGGTCCCCTTTACCAATGAGGGCGGTGTGGATGGCACTATCCGCTTTTTGAGCAATATCATGGGGAGCTGGCTCTTGCAGGAGACCCGCCGGAACTGGAAGCAGGAGGGGAAAAGCCTCTCTTTTGCAGAAATGGAAACCATGGCACGCCGCGCGGTCAGCGGTAAATTCCTGATCAATCCCTGCGATAACCTCTTTCTGCCGCCGGACGATATGCCCGGGCGCATCCGCCGTTTCTGCGAAGAACACGGTCAGGGTGCGGTCCCGGACGATAAAGCACTTTTGCGGGCGGTTTATGACTCTCTGGCTCTGGCTTTCGCCCGGGGGATCGACGGGTTGGAAAAGTTGACCGGCAAAACCTATCCGGTGATCCACACCGTCGGCGGCGGTACCAAGGATGAGTTGTTGATGCAGTTGACGGCAGACGCCTCCGGGAAAGTGGTGGAAGCCGGACCCATTGAGGCGACAGCCATCGGTAATTTGCTGATGCAGATGCGGGGTGCCGGTGTTTGCCCGGATCTTGCCGCAGCCCGGGAGTGGGTGAAAAAATCGTTCCCGGTAAAGCGTTATACGCCGGATCCGGAGTCCGGGGCGCTTTATGCCGCCTGTCGTGAACAGTTCCTGAAATTTTTTGCGTAAGGAGGTCAGGATGGCAGATGAAAAACTTTTGAACGGCCGGGTGGAATTTATCGGCAATCAGGATTTTCTGAATGTGGATTCCTGGCGGGTCCTGCGGATCATGGCAGAATTTGTGGACAGTTTTGAAACCATGAATGAACTGCCCGCTAAAATGGTTTCTGTTTTCGGTTCTGCCCGGACCAGGCCGGAAGACCCCTTTTATCAGGAAGCGCAGAAACTGGGGCGTTTGCTGGTGGAGGCAGGTTATGGCGTGATCACCGGCGGCGGCCCCGGCATTATGGGCGCCGCCAACGAAGGTGCAGTCCAGGCAAAAGGGGAATCGGTGGGACTCAATATTGAACTTCCTATGGAACAGCACCCCAATCGTCATCAGACCAAAAGTTTGAATTTCCGTTATTTCTTTACCCGGAAAGTGTGTTTCCTCAAATATTCTGTGGGGATCTGCATCTTCCCCGGCGGGTTCGGCACGATGGACGAACTTTTTGAAGCATTGACCATGATCCAGACCCGGAAAATCAATCCGGTCCCGGTGGTGCTGGTGGGGAAAGAGTATTGGAATGGCTTGCTGGCGTGGCTGAAAGATTCCATGCTTTCAAACGGTATGATCGCCAAAGGGGATCTGGATCTTTTTATTACTGTTGACACGGCGGAAGAAGCGGTGGAATATATGATGAATTGTCACCGTTACGGTTTCCAGCGGTCGGTGGTGGAGTAAGGGAGTTGGTTGTGGCACAGGAAAAACGACCGGTCGTGGCCGTTACGGCTCCGGAATTCCGCAAGGGAAGCGATATTTTTGCTTCCGCAAGTGATTTTGAAATGCTGCCCGCGCCTTCCGGCGAAGCGGAACTTGCCGCATGGATCCGGGAACATCAGGCGTGGGGGGCTGTGGTTGGGACCGCTTTGTATCAGAGGGAACTTTATCAGTCGCTTCCTTCCGGCGGGGTAGTGGCGCGTTTCGGCGTAGGCTGTGACGGGATCGACCGGAAAGCCGCCGCTGTCCATGGCGTGTACTGCTGTAATACTCCCGGCGTTCTGGATGATGCTGTGGCGGAATTTACGGTGGGACTTCTGATTTCGGTGGCACGGCGCATTGCCGATGCGGGGGGCGGTGTCCGCAATGGGGACTGGCCCCAGCCCTCCGGCATGGAATTGCGGGGCAGAAAACTGCTGGTCGTGGGTTGCGGAGCCATCGGCTGCCGGGTGGCGGCCATTGCCAAAGCTGCATTCGGAATGAAAACTGCCGGGTGCGGCATTACGCCGGAAAATCCCCGGCCGGATTGTTTTGATGAGTACAGTATGGACTTTTTCGAAGTGGCATCCGGGGCATCTGCTGTAAGTCTGCATATCCCGGATATGCCGCAGAACCGGGATTTTCTGAACCGGGAACGGCTTGCTTGTCTGCCGACGGAGGCCATGGTGCTGAATACCGCCCGGGGCGCCGTGCTGGATGAAAATGCGCTATACGATGCTGTTGCGGCCGGGAAACTTTCCGGAGCCGGACTGGATGTATTCAAGCACGAACCCTATATTCCGCAGGACCCTGCACGGGATCTGCGGACACTGCCCAATGTGGTGATGACTCCCCATCTTGCCGGGAATACCCGTGAAAGCTGCCGCCGGGTGGCGGAACGGGTGATGACCAATTTGCGTTTGGCAGTCAAAGGCGATTTCGGGCGCATGGATCTGGTGGAATAGACTGTTATGACGCAGGATCGGCATCTTTTTCTTGCCGAGCCCCACGGCTTCTGCAACGGGGTCCGGCGCGCTCTGGATATGGTGGAAAACGCATTGGCGGCGGGAAAGTCGCCCCTCTATGTACTCCATGAAATCGTCCACAACAATTTTGTGGTGCAGAATTTGAGGGCGAAGGGCGTTTTGTTTGTCAATGACCCGGATGAAGTTCCGGACGGGGCGTTTCTGGTGGTGAGTGCCCACGGGGCTTCTCCTGCTGTATATAAAAAGGCGTCCCCCAGACTTCATGTTATTGATGCCACCTGCCCATTGGTGCGGAAAGTTCAGTTGGCGGCAGAGGCGGCATCCCAAAATGGAGAGAGTGTCCTTCTGCTGGGACATGCGGATCACCCGGAAGTGGCAGGGATCGTGGGGCATTGCATACCGGGAACCATTGATGTGCTTTCCCCCGATACGGATTGGACGGATTTTGTTCCGGAGGAGAATCGCGGTATTTGTCTTCTTTCCCAGACGACGCTGAATGCGGATGATGTTGCCGCCGCAGGAAAACTGCTTGCCGGAAAATTCTCTTCAGTCCGGAACGGTGCGGAAGTTTGTTATGCCACCCGGGATCGCCAGCGGGCGGTGCGCTGTCTGGCAAAACAGGTGGAGTACATGTTTATTTTAGGATCATCCCACAGTTCCAATTCCCGCCGTCTGCTGGAAACGGCGTTGAAGGAAAATATTTCCGCTAAACTGGTGGATCTTCCGGAGGAGATCGGCGGCATGGAACTGGAAAATATCCGTTGTGTGGGGTTGACTGCCGGGGCAAGTGTGCCGGATGAATTGATCGGGCGAGCGGTAAAGCGTTTGGAATCTTTCGGTTTCCCGCTTGTTGCTCCGGAAAAAGGCTGATACTGCACTCTTCCCCGGAGCGGGTTCACATCAGGGGAGATAAACTCTTTCCACACGGGGCGAAATGGCGCAGAGGATATCGTGCAGATGGGTTTCTTTCCAGACACCCCACTGTTCCGGCGTGACAGAGTTTTCCCCCGTGCCGAAACACTCCACTTCGTCCCCGGTCTGCACATGATCCACGCCCGTCAGATCCAGCAGGGTATAATCCATGCAGACCCGTCCGAGGATGGGACAGCGTTTGCCGCCAACAAGCATTTCCCCTTTGTTGGAAAGGATTTGCGGGATCCCGTCTGCGTATCCGGCGCAGACCACGCCTACAACGGTATCTTTTTTCAGCTGACAGGTGCGGCTGTAACTTAAAAAACTCCCCGCAGGCATTTGCCGTACTGCGCCGATCCGCGCTTTCAATGTCAGGGCGTTGGTGTACATCCCCAAGCCGGCACGGACTTGCGAAAAAGGTTCCTGCATGGCACGATCCACCAGCAGGATCCCTTCCGATGCCGCATGATGGACCCGTTGGAAAGTCATACCCAGAGTCCGGTACAATTTCAAAAACCGTTCCAGTTGCAGAGCGGAATATTGCCCATCCGGCTCCCATGCGCTGGAAAAGTGGGAAAACAGCCCGTTCAAAGCCAGATTCGGCAATGTTGCAATACGGCGGATCTCTTCTGCGGCACGGTCGTCCGCCAGGATCCCAAGGCGGCCCATGCCGGTATCCACCGCAATGTCGCAGTCGGCGATTTTTCCCTGTTTGACTGCTTCCTTGCTGATTCGTTCCGCCGTGGCAAAGGAATCCACAGGACAGCGCAGCCCGGCGGCTACTGCCGGAGCCGTTTCCTCCGGAAGCAATGCCCCCAGAATTTGCACCGGCATCTGCAAGGGCTGTAAAGCCAGTGCTTCATCCACCGTGGCCGTGCCGAAACTGGATACGCCCTGCGTTTTCAGGAACGCCCCCATTTTGAGCGCACCCAGGCCGTACGCGTCTGCTTTGATGACTGCAAGGATCCTGCAGTTTCCTGCCCGGCGGCGGATATGTGCCATATTCCGGGCAATGGCCTGCAGGTCGATCTCCAACTGAAGCCGGGAAGCCATGATGCAAACCTGTTATTTTGCGTAGTCCACCGACCGGGTTTCCCGGATAACAGTGACTTTGATCTGGCCCGGATAGGTCATTTCTTTTTCGATCCGGCAGCAGATGTCCCGGGCGAGGGTCTGGGCTTCGCCTTCGGTGATCTTTTCCGGCATCACCACCACGCGGACTTCCCGGCCCGCCTGCAAGGCAAAACAGCTTTCCACACCCTGGAAATCACGGGCAATGCTTTCCAGCTGCTCAAAACGCTTGAGATAGAGTTCGGTGGTTTCACTGCGGGCACCGGGGCGGGAGGCACTCAAGGTATCGCAGGCATTGATCAGGATATCATACACGCTGGTGGGTTCCACTTCGCCGTGGTGTGCCGCCACAGCCGCCACCACATCTTTGGCTTCGTTGTGTTTCCGCAGGACTTCCGCACCGATCTGGGCATGAGGACCTTCCACTTCATGGTCAATGGCCTTGCCGATATCGTGGAAAAGACCGATCCGCTTGGCTTTTTGTTCATCCAAACCCAGTTCGGCGGCGATCATGCCCATGAAATAGGCCGTTTCCAGAGAGTGCTGAAGCACATTCTGGGAGAAACTGTAACGGTACTTGAGGCGGCCGAGCAGTTTTACGATGGCCTGGGGCACGCCCGGGACACCGGTTTCCAGAACCGCTTTTTCCCCGGCGGCCATGATGTCTTCTTCCAGCTCTTTATTGATCCGCTTGATCAACTCTTCCACTCGGGTGGGATGGATACGGCCGTCAGCAATGAGTTTTTCCATCAAAAGACGGGCGGCTTCCTTGCGGACGGGGTCAAAACAGCTGATAACGACCGCTTCCGGCGTATCGTCGATCAGAATATTCACGCCCGTAGCCGCTTCCAGCGCACGGATGTTGCGCCCTTCACGGCCGATGATCCGGCCCTTGAGTTCATCGTTGGGCAGGGGAATGGTGGCGGTAGTGCGTTCATAGGTGCAGTCCGAGGCATACCGCTGGATGGCGTATGTCAAAATCTGCCGGGCTTCCCGTTCCGCCCGTTCCCGGGCTTCTTCCACCATGGAGTGGATCATCGTACCGGTTTCGTTGCGGATCTCGTTCCGCATTTTTTCCAGAAGTTGTTCCCGGGCGGTGTTCCGGTCCATTTCCGCAATGCGCTGGAGTTCGTCGATCTGCCGGGAAATATTTTTCTGCATTTCCTGTTCTTTGACGGTCAAGCGTTCCTGCAGCTGGGCATTGGTTTTTTCCTGCTGCTCGGCAGCTTTGATTTTGGCATCCAGTGATTCCATGCGCTTGTCCAGGGCTTCTTCACGCTGGGCCAGACGGCGTTCCACATTGGACTGTTCTTTGCGGCGTTCCTTCAACTCCGCTTCACACTCGTCCCGCATTTTCAGGACTTCGCTTTTTGCGCTGACACGGGCTTCACGCAGGGTGTGTTCCGCTTCACGCTTTGCTTCTTCGCGGATCTTGTCCGCAGACTTGTTTGCCGCATCCTTCTGCAATCGCTGCATCCAGTTGCTGACGGCGATCCCGATGGCGATACCCACCGCCAGTCCGGTCCCGATTATTCCCAAAGTTTCCCACATTTTGTATGTTTTCCTTTCTGTTCAAAAGTATGGATCTTATGGTTGCCCGGTTATTTCCATATAACCGTAAATGCCTCTGTTACTGCCATGTCCAAGAATCTGTCATGCGCTTCTGCCGGCAGGTCTGCAGAACTGCGCTGACAGGCGTAATATACGCCGCACACCGGCCCGGAAACCCCTTCCAGAAGCCGGTCATAAAAACCTCCGCCGCGCCCCAGACGGACGCCCCGGAGATCCCACGCCACGCCGGGAACCAGATGCAGTGTTGCCGTACGGACAAGATCTTCATCCGCCTCCGGACACTGCGCCGACGGTTCCGGCAGGTTGTACTTTCCCGGTACAAGATCACTCAAATTACTGACGCTCGCAAATTTGTAAACGCCCCGTTCCGCACAATAACGGGGGAACAGCAGGATCTTTCCCGGCTCCTGCATCAAAGGCAGAAGATCCGGTTCCGTGCCGTCCGTGGCATACAATGCCAGCGCCTTGCATTCCTGATACGCCGCCAGATGTTTGATCCGTTCCCGGATCGCTTTGTCTGCGGCAAACCGTTCCTCCGGCGTCAGTGCCTTGCGGGCGGCGGAAAAGATTTTCCGTATCTCACGCTTTTGCTGCATGATTTGCCTCCGCATTTTCCCGGCACTGCTGCCAGTATTCCAGCCGTTCTCTGATCTTGCTTTCGTAACCCATGCCGGCAGGGGTGTAATAGCGTTTGGGGACTGTCAGATAATCCTGTACCGCAAACCCTCCGGTATCATGGGGATAAATATAACCTTTCCCGTGCCCCTGCACCTTGCCCCCGGCGGAATGCGGGTCCCGCAATGCCGTGGGGATGGGCTGGACACGGTCGTGTTCCACATCGCTCAACGCCTGATTGACTGCCATATAGGAGGCGTTGCTTTTGGGGGCGGTGGCGCAATATGTCACCGCCTGCGCCAGAATGATCCGGGCTTCCGGCAGACCCACCAGATCCACCGCCTGCGCCGCAGAAACTGCTACCTGCAGTGCCCGGGGATCGGCATTGCCCACATCTTCCGAGGCAAAAATCATGATCCGGCGGCTGATAAAACGGATATCCTCCCCGGCATGAAGCATTTTGGCCAGATAATAAATGGCGGCATCCGGGTCGCTTCCCCGCATACTTTTGATGAAGGCACTGGCAGAATCGTAATGATTGTCGTCATCGTAATGGATCATTTTTTTCTGAATGGAACTTTCTGCCGCAGAAAGTGTTACGGTAATGATCCCCTTTTCATCCGGGGGGGTGGTGAGGGCCGCCAGTTCCAGTGCATTCAAGGAACGGCGGGCATCGCCTTCGCAAACCTGTGCAAGGAAATCCAGCGCATCGTCCGCAATTTGTACTTGTTTCCCGGGGAATCCCCTGGGATCGGTAACCGCACGGGTGAGCAGAAATTTGATGTCTTCTTCCGCCAAACTGTGGAGTTGGAATGCCAGAGAGCGGGACAAGAGAGCCCCCACTACATAAAATTGCGGATTGTGTGTGGTTGCCCCGATCAGGCGGATATTGCCGTTTTCCACATCCGGGAGCAGGGCATCCTGCTGGGCTTTATTGAAACGGTGGATCTCGTCAATAAAAAGGACGGTCCGGCGGCCGTTGATTTCCCGGCGTTTGACGGCAATGGCGATCTCCTTGCGGATATCCGCCACGGAAGAGGTGACGCCGGAAAGGCGCACAAATGCCGAGCAGGTGGTTTTGGCGATCAATTCAGCCAGACTGGTTTTGCCGGTTCCGGGAGGCCCGGAAAGAATGATGGAACTGAACCTGTCCGCTTCGATGGCACGGCGCAGGAGCATTCCTTCCGAAAGCAGATGTTTCTGCCCTGCATATTCCTCCAGAGAGCGGGGGCGCATCCGGGCCGCCAGCGGCATATCGGCTTCGGCGGCGGAAACGGCACCTTTTACCGGAGGCTGTGATTCTGTAAAGAGATCATCTCCCATTTCAGACCCTCCGGACCGGAAAAAGAGATGACCCCGCCGGGACCTGAAGAGTCCTGTGCCTGTTCAGACCGTGATCTTTTATAGAAAATCCTTGCGGATATCATACTTTTCCGTTTCATTGTTGCAACCCTTAAAAAAATATATATAAAACGGGATAAAATCCCGTATTCTCTCTATACCTGTAATTAAATATAGCACAGTATTGACAACTTGAAAGTCCCCATATTGAAAAAAAGTTAAATTTTTTGATGTTTTGGGGATGGACGGAGTTTGTCTTTTTGTATGACAGGCGGATGAATTGTATGACAGGGAAGTCTTTTCTTTTTTTTTGAAAAAAATAAAGAGGGGGGTTGCATTTCCATGATTCGGTTGTATATTTCCAAAGATGCGGTGTCTGGATGTCGTTTTTTTTAGAGAACAGCCGCAGTTCAGGAGCAGGACAGGAGAGTAACATGGCTGAAAATCCGAAATTGACAGTTCTTCACGAGAAGCTCCGGGGCAAGACTTTTATTCTTGATAAGGATCAAATGTCGGCAGGCCGCCGGGACAGCATGGATATTTGCATCAAGGATGCCAGTTTGAGCGGGCATCATTGCGATTTTATCCGTACTGAAAGCGGGTCTTATATTTTGCGTGACAATGAAAGTACCAACGGTACCCGTGTCAATAACATGCCCATTACCGAGCAGGAATTGAGAAACTCGGATATTATTCAGCTGGGCGGCGTGGAAATTTTGTACGACTGCTCCAAGGGCGGTGATGCAGAAGCCACCACCGGCAGTTTCGGCGGCCGGACCCATACCATCAGTTTGGATGATGTATCCAGCAATCTTTCCACGACCCGGGAAGTGATCAACTACTCTCCCTTTGCCGGGCGTGATCAGAAGAAGCAGAAGCGCAACAACCTGATCATGATCGGTGTTCTCGGGGTGTTGGGGCTGGCTCTGATCGGTGTTCTTGCCTGGGTCGGGATGCAGCTCTTTGGGGACAAATAAAAGAATTCCGCAACGGAGGGGAATATATTCTGTTTCGGCAGAATGGAGAATTCGGGCGGAAAGACTGCTGACGCCGACAGATTCTGAAAGCGTACAGCAGTCTTTTTTTATAGCAGGAAAGGTGGCTGGATATGGCCGAAAACAACAATACACGACAGGAAAGACCCCGTGCCGGAAAAGCGGCATTGGTCTGGCTTGTTATTTTTCTTTTCATCGGGGCTTTGCTGATTTTCCGCACACCCGCTTCCGATAAACCGCAAGTCCTTCCCCAGTCTGAATTTGAGACATTGCTTGCCAGAGGGGACATTCTGGAAGCGGCAGTGACGCCGGAGAGCCCCCGGGTGCTGAATATTGAAGGAAAATTCTCCATCCGTACCGGAGCAGGGGAAAAAACTCCCCAGAAAAAAGTTTCTTTCCGTACCCGTGTGCTGGATTCGGACCGGCTGGATGCGCAGTTGGTCAAAGTGCCGAAGATGAATGTGGAGTCCGGAAACGACAACTGGTGGGCGTTGATCATTTCTGTTCTGCCGGTGCTTCTGGTGTTGATCGTGATCTATATTTTCACCTCCCGCCAGATCCGTCAGGCGGGGCGGGGTGCCATGGATTTCGGCAAAAGCCGTGCCAGAATGGTCACGCCGGATCAGTTGAATGTCAAATTTGACGACATTGCCGGGGCGGACGAAGCCAAGGAAGAGATCAAAGAGATCGTGGAATATTTGAAAGATCCGTTGAAATTCCAGATGGTGGGCGGCAAGATCCCCAAGGGGTGCTTGCTTGTGGGGAGTCCCGGGACCGGGAAAACACTGCTTGCCAAGGCCGTGGCGTGCGAAGCCGGTGTGCCGTTTTTCACCATCAGCGGGTCGGATTTTGTGGAAATGTTTGTGGGCGTGGGTGCAAGCCGTGTACGGGATATGTTTGAAGAAGCCCGGAAAAATACCCCCTGCCTTCTCTTTATTGACGAAATCGATGCCGTGGGCCGTTCCCGTTTTTCCGGCTGGGGCGGTGGTCACGATGAGCGTGAACAGACATTGAATGCTCTGCTGGTGGAAATGGACGGGCTGGAAAGCAACCGTGCCGGTGTGATCGTTCTTGCCGCCACCAACCGGCCGGATGTGCTGGATCCTGCTCTGCTGCGTCCGGGCCGTTTTGACCGGCGTGTGGTGATGGATCTGCCGGACATCAAGGGGCGGTTGCAGATTTTGACTGTGCATGTAAAGAATATCCGTGTGGATGAATCCGTTGATCTGGAAGTCATTGCCCGCACTACGCCCGGATTCAGCGGGGCGGAACTGGCAAATCTGTGTAACGAAGCGGCTTTGCTGGCGGCACGGAACAATCGGGAAAAGGTCACGCAGGCAGATTTGGAATCTGCCCGGGACAATGTGTGCTACGGCCGTGAACGCCGGAGCCGGAAAGTGGTGGAGCGTGAACGGCGGCTGACGGCGTATCACGAAGCCGGTCATGCTCTGGTGGCTATGCTTTGTGAACATGCCACTCCCGTGCATAAAGTGACTATCATTCCCCGCGGACAGGCGTTTCTGGGGGCAACTTTTATGATGCCCAAGGAAGATGTTTATACCAGAAGCAAACTGGAAATGCTGGACAGCATGGCGGTCTCCATGGGGGGCAGAGTGGCGGAAGAACTGATTTTCGGTGACATCACCACCGGTGCGGCTGCGGACATTGAACAGCTGACCCATATTGCCCGGGGGATGGTCTGTATTTACGGCATGTCCGAACTGGGGACGGTGCGTTATACCGATGCTCATGCCCAGGTGCATGTGCGGATCGATGCTCCCATGCCGGATGCTCTGGGGCCGGAAACCGCCCGGGAGATCGACCTGGCTATCCGCAGTCTTGCCAAAAATGCTCATGACCGGGCAAAGACTATGCTGGAAACCCATCGGGATAAACTGGAAAAGCTGGCGCTGGCTCTTCTGGAAAAGGAAACCATGGATATTGCCGAGATCGAAGAATTGCTGGATATGAAGCCTGTTACTGCCGGGGAAGAAGCTCCGGCGGAAACGGCTGCTGCCGAGGTCACGCCGGATGAAAGTCCTGCCGTCTGAAGCTGTTGCGCCGGATGGAAAAGGCGGAGCGTATGCGGATCTTCTGATCCAGCCCGGAGCATCGCGCACTGCGGTTGCGGGGGGATTGGACGGGCGGATCAAGATCGCTGTAGCGGCACCTCCGGTGGACGGCAAGGCCAATGAGGTGCTTCTGCAATTTCTGAAGAAGAAACTGCATGTTCCCAAAGGCAGTTTGGAGATCATTTCCGGAGAGACCGGGCGGCGGAAGCGGGTCCGGGTGGGGATGAGTCCGGAGCTTCTGATGGAAAAATTATCGGAAGACGCTTGAATTTTCCGGATCAAGGGTGTATTGGTACACCAGCAACTGCGGAAGGGGGGCGCACAAAGTTGCCGGAAATCTGCCTTCGGAGGGGGCGTTTTCCGTAATCAGTAAAATGTAATAAGCCTCAAGAAAAATAAGGAAGGGTTGATGATGAAAAAAATGATGCTGATGTTGTCGGCGGTGCTGGGTGCTTCTGTGATGCTTTCCGGCGCTGATGCCAAAAAGCCTGCGGCCGCTCCGGCCAAAGAAGCGGCTCCTGTGATGAAGAGTGTAACGCTGGAGGAATTGACGGCCTCTCTTCCCAATGTTCTTGCAAAAATCGGCGGAAAAGATATTACCAAGGCGCAGTTTATCAATGATTTCCTGCGTCCCCAGCTGCCCGGAGGGAAAATGCCTCCCATGCCGGAAGAACAGGCAAAGGAACAGATCAATCAGTTTGCCACCATGGCGGCCCCCATGCTGGTGAAGGGGTATGTGGATCAGCTGCTGCTGGAAGCTGACGCTGCCAAAGCCGGGTTCAAGCCCTCTGCGGAACTGGTGACCAAACTTTTCAAAGAACAGTTTGCCAAGCTGCCTGCCCAGCAGAAGGAAATGCTGAAGATGCAGCTTCAGATCCAGAATAAAACGGAAGACAGTTACATCAAGGAACAGGCCGCCAATGTGTCCGTGCAGAAAATGGCGGCTCTGCAGGCTTATATTGAAAAGGACATTGTCAGTAAGATCGTTATCAGCGATGCGGATATCAAGGCTTACTATGACAAGAATGCCAAGCGTTTCACTGAACCGGCAGATTCGCAGGATGCCATTCGTGCCTCCCACATTCTGATTTCCGTCAAGAAGGATGCTTCCAAGGATGAACTTGCCAAGGCGGAAGCCAAGGCGAAGGCTTTGATTGCAGAAATCAACAAGGCTCCGGATACTTTTGCGGCGGTGGCCGCCCGTGAAAGTGCCTGTCCCTCCAAGGCGCAGGGCGGTTCTCTGGGAGCGTTCCGTTCCGGCGAAATGGTTCCGGAATTTGAAAAGGCCGCCGGTGCTCTGAAGATCGGTACCATCAGTCAGACTCCGGTGAAGACCAGTTTCGGTTATCACATCATCCGTCGTGAAGCATTGAATCAGGCGAAGGTCATTCCCTTTGAAAAGGTGAAGCCCCTGATCGCCAATATGCTCAAGGGCGAAAAGACCCAGCAGGCGATTCAGGCGTTGATCGAGGCGGCGGAAAAGGCCAACAAGGTGGAAATTTTTGTCAAGAGTGCTGTTCAGGTTCCTGCGGCACCGGTAAAGAAGTAATCTGTCTGCATTATGAGCAGCGGGACGGACGATCTTTTCAGCTGGGCAGACCATCTGCCGGAGGAGGAGACTGTCCGGCCTGTGCCGTCACGGGCGGTGGTACATTATCAGCGGCTTCGTCAGGCTGCGCTGGCTTTTCTGGCAGCGCGTGAGCCGGATGCGCTGGCGGTGAATGTGCCGCCGCGTTTTCGTAATTACAAGGTGGCGGCGGCCGCATTCTGGCGGCGGCAGACCGGCCGGAACCGGCTGGTGGAGGAAACGGCAGTCGTTCAGGTATTTGACCGGCATGACCGCTGTTTTGCGGAGTGCGCAGACAGGCAGAAACTGGTGGATGCCATCCATTCTCTCCGGGAGGAACGGGAAAAACTGGAAGCGGAGATCCGGGAAACGGAACCCCATCTGGCAGATACGGACTGCCTTTTTGCGGAATACCGTACCTGGCGTTACCGGGAAAGTGAAAATCCGGCATACCGCAAATTGTGCCGGAAACTGGATGCTCTTTTAAGGACACTTTACCGGGGAAGCCGTCTGGAACGGGTTCGCCGTGCGGAGTGTGCGGACAGGCTTTATCTGGCGGTTCCCGCTCATGTAATGGATCCCGATGAACTGGGGGAAGAGTGGGGGCTGATTTATGTTTATCCGGATGGGCGCACGGAGCTGATCCGGGAAGCGGAAAAATTGCCCTGTTCTGCAGAGGCGAGGGCGCATCTGGCTCTGAATATAGCGTCTGCGGCAAAAGCGAATGTATTATTCAGCAACGGGGTGAGCGGCAGCCGCCGTTATTACCGCTGCACCCGTTTGCCGAAAAGGCGGCGGAAATAGGATTTAGGGTGAAGAATGGGGAAGAAGATCGTTTGGCTTCTGCAATATTGGATTATTTTGATCCCGTATGCTTTGATCCGGGTTTTGCCTTATGGCGGGATCCGTATTCTGGCAAAATGGGGCAGTGCGGCATTTTTCCTGATTCCCTCCTGCCGGAAACTGGTGCTTGCCAATATCCGCTGTGCCATGCCGGAATTGCCGGAAACGGAAGTGCGCCGTATCGGCAGGGAGAGTGCCTTTCACCTTTGCATGAATCTGCTTGAATTTATCTGGGTCCACGGGGAGCCGGAACGGATCGAGCGGTGTTACGATCTGGGGGAGGAAACCGGCGCAAAATTGCGTGTCCATGTGGCGGCGAAAGAGCGGGTGTTGTTTGTCAACCCCCATCTGGGCAGCTGGGAAGCCTCCGGGGTCATGGCTCCTTATTACGGTAATGTAGATCTGGTGGCGGTGGCCAAGCCGGTCCGCAATCCTTATCTGAATAAACTTCTCAATGAATCCGGCCGGGAAAAGTGCAAGGGGCTCCGGATCATTTTTTCCAAAGGGGCGATCCGTGCGGCGATCAGTGCTTTGCGGGAAGGCTGCGGGATCGGGCTTTTGATCGACCAGAATACCCGAGTGCGTGACGGGGGATGTTTTGTAAACTTTTTCGGATTGCCGGTCACTTCCAGCAAATCCCCTGCCAGCTTGAAGCGTTTCTGTGATGCGAACAACATTCCTGCCGTGATCGCTTACGGGACATCCATCCGTGAGGCGGATGGCAAAATCCATGCCAAAATGGAATATCTTCCCAAACCTTTTGATGAATATGAAAATGACGAAGCGGTTTTGCAGGCATTGATGGATCTTTCGGAAAAATACATCCGCCGTTATCCGGAACAGTATTTGTGGTTTTATCACCGTTTTCAGAATATTCCGGCGGGGATCCCGGAAGAAGTGCGCCGCCGCTATCCCTATTATGCGGCAGAACCTCCGCCCTCATTCTATGATAAGCGGGCAAAGAATCAATAACACATGAGTGTACGGACGCGCCAGTTTTTGCTTTACAGTGCAATGATCGTGGTTCTTGCGCTGTGTCTGCGCCTTCCATGGCTGTATAATGCGCTGGAGTATGATGAACTCTGGTCTTTGCAGAATTATGCGCCGCTTTCCATCGGACAGATCCTCACGGATCTTGGACTTCCCAATAATCACCCGTTGAACAGTTTGTGGTTGAAGATCGTTGCGGGGTGGGACAGCCGGGTGCTTCTGCGGTTCCATTCCCTGCTGGCCGGACTGGGAACGGTGATTGCAGGGGGATGGTTTTCTTTGTACTATTTCCGGAGCCGCAGGGCGGCACTGGGGGCGATGTTGTGTCTGGCGATTTCCATGCCGCTTGCGGCATACAGTCAGGCGGCGAGGGGATACAGTCTGCAAACATTTTTTATCACACTTTTTGCGTTGAGTGCCGTTGCTTTGCAGCCCCGGTTCCGGGGGAAGGGGTGGTTGTCGTATCTGCCGGTTTGCGGGATCCTTTTTTCCGGAGTCTGTGCGATCTGGAGTTTATCCAGCTCCGCCTTGTTTCTTTTTCCCATTGCACTGGCGGCGGTATGGCAGCTTTTTCTGCGTTGGAAAAAAGGGGAAAAGGATCGGTCCGGGGTGGCCGCTTTGGCGGTGTTCGGCATTTTTACCCTGATTTGGTACGGGAGTTTATGGCAGGTCATGCGGGGGGCGCAGGGCTGGGCGGATCCTGTTACCGGAGTCGGAATGTATGCCGCATGGATTTGGAAAACCTTTATGGAACTGGGATTTCCTGTGGTGCTGTTTCTTCTTTTGGCACTGTACCGGAAAAACCGCTTGATCGCTTTTGCCGTTTTGCTTCCTGTTTTGATGGAAGCCGGAACCAATCTTGCGGGGACACGGGTGCATCTGCCGCTGGTTCCCGGATTGGCGGCCATGACCGGGTATGCGGCAAGCCGTTTCCGGCGTTGGGGCTGGATTTTGCTGGCGGTCTTTGCAATGGGTTCTTTCAGCCAGAGAGCGTTCTGGACGGCGACGGATTGGTACAAGTTGTTTGACGAAGCAAAAAGTCTGCCGGAGAATCATCTGGTGCTGTACAGTGCCACATCCGGCTATCCTCTGGCGGAAAACAACGGCAATCCGGCGATGATCGACTTTGTGCGGCGTTTGCAGTATTCCGGAAAAGATTGCACGCTTGTACTGGTGGGGAGTCCCGTTCTGAATGGTGTGGATGCTCAAGGCCGGGAACAGGAGATCGTGCCGGTCACCGGACAGCCGTTCCGGCTGGGCGGAGAAAATGCGTGGCGGGTAAAGGTGAGCCGGTGTGATCGGGCTCCTGCAAAAGGGGATTATCTTCTGGCGGTGGTTCCTCCTGTGAGGCCGGAGATTGCCATCGGTCTGATGCGGCAGATGAGCAAATGCGGTCCCGGTTGGCAGTTGAACGGTTGGCTGACCCGGGATATTTTCCAGAACGGGCGGCCCTTTCTGTACCGCCTTGCCCTGTTCCGGGTGGAGAAGCCGGAAAAGCTTGACTCCGCACTGCTGAAAATGCCCCCGCAAATCCTGACACTGTATCACATCCCGGGAAAATAAAATGAGCCGTGCCGCAAGAACACCCATGGATATTGCGCTGGATCTGCTGGCAAGAAGGGGCTATTCCGCAAAGGAGATGACACAGCGTTTGCGGAAGGCCGGAATGGCGCCGGAGCTGGCGGATGAAGTGACAGGGGAATGTATCCGTCTGGGGTTGATCAATGATGAAATGTACGCCCGGGATTATGCGGAGGTGCTGGCGAACCGGGGGCTTGGCGGACGGCGGATCCGGCAGGAACTTTCCCGGCGTGGCGTAGCGGAATTTGCCGGGGATGCGGTGGAAGAACTTTCGGAAAGTGAAACAGACCGTGCCTTGCTGGCGGCGCGGGGGAAAATGCGGCTGATCCCGCCGGCAGACCCTCCATTGAAAAAGCGGCAGAAACTGTATCGTTTTTTAAGTTCCCGGGGATTTTCGCCGGATGTGATTTTTCAAACGGTGGATGCGGTTTTGCATGAAGTTGATGAAGAAGAAGAAAATTCCTTCTGATACAGTGGAAAATCCTGCAAGATGTGATATATTACTGTATGTTGGTTCAGGATAAAATTTACAAATATTTTGGAGAAAGCGATAATGGAAAAGGTCTTCATTACCGGTCGCGGATTGGTCACTCCTCTGGGGAATGGCCTGGCGGTCAATGAAGCGGCACTCCGTTCCGGAGTGTCCGGTATCGTGCAGGTCCCGGAATTTATTGAGCAGGGATTGGATAGTATTGTAGGCGGTATGTCGGATGAAAATCCGCCGCTGGGCGATCTGGTGGATCGCAAGAAAATGCGGTATTGCCCTCCGGTCGCCGCCATGAGTGTTTATGCGGTGAATGAGGCTTTGAACGAGGCGGGGATCTCCCGGGAAGCTCTTGCCGGATACCGGGTGGCTCTGATCGGCGGCACTGCCACCGGGTACAACCGGGAGGTTTATGGAGAAGCCTCCAAATATATCGGGAGCGACAAGCGTTTGCGGGTGGTGAATCTTTACAGTGTCCCCCGGGTCATGCCGTCTTCGGCGATCTCCAATCTTTCTCTGATCTTCGGGATCAAGGGGGAAACTTACGATATTTCTGCGGCGTGTGCCAGCGGTGCCATTTCCATTATTGTCGGGACCCGGCTGATCCGTTCCGGGATGTACGATATGGTGATCGCCGGTGGAGCGGAATCTCTGGATTGGGTGACGGCTCTGGGGTTCAATGCCATCCGGGCCCTCTCCCGCAAATACAATGATGATCCCGCCCGGGCGAGCCGCCCCTTTGACCGGGGGCGTGACGGGTTTGTGCTGGCGGGCGGTGCCGGATATGTGGTGCTGGAATCCGAACGGAGTGTCAAGGCCCGCGGGGCCCGTCCCATCAGTGAGGTGATGGGGGTGGCATCCAACAGCAATGGTATTGACATGGTGGTTCCGGATGCTGCAAGCTGTGCGGAAGTGATGCTGGAATCTGTGAAAGATGCCGGATTGAAGCCGGAAGACATCGGTTACATCAATACCCACGGGACGGCGACTCCGGTGGGCGACCCGGTGGAAATGAGTGCCATCAAGTCTGTTTTCGGCGGTATCCCTGCGATCAACAGCACTAAATCCCAGACGGGGCACATGGTGGGTGCCACGGGGGCGGCGGAGATCATTTTCTCCTCCATGATGCTGGAAAAACATTATTTGTCCCGTTCCGTCAATCTGGAAGATCCGGAACCGGATTTCAGCTGGGCGGATCTTCTGACCGAATACCGGGAAGGGACAAGTGTCCGTTATGCGTTGTCCAACAGTTTTGCCTTCGGCGGATCCAATGCCAGCGTAGTCATCGGTGACTGTGGTACCGGGATGTAATTTTCAGAAAGAGTGAAGAATATGAGCAACGGGGAATTGAATGGAGCGGCCAATGCCGCACCGGCGGCAGAAACCACTGCCGGTTTGGACTTTATCCGTCAGATCGTAGTGGACGATCTTCAGGCAGGGCGGCATGACTCGATCGTGACCCGGTTTCCGCCGGAACCCAACGGTTATTTGCATGTGGGGCACCTGAAAGCCATTTGTCTGGATTTCGGCGTGGCACGGGAATATGCGGGTCGCTGTCATTTGCGGATGGATGACACCAATCCCACCAAGGAAGATCACGAATATGTGGATTCCATTGCCGGAGATATCCGTTGGCTGGGGTTTGATTTCGGGGATGAGGTGCTGTACGCTTCGGATTATTTCCAGAAGATGTACGAGTGCGCTGTGGAGCTGATCAAGCGGGGCAAGGCGTATGTGTGCGACCTTTCTCCGGAAGCCTGGGAAGAATACCGGGGGGACTCCACCCGTCCGGGGACCAATCCGCCGGGACGGAACCGTTCTGTGGAAGAAAATCTTGCGTTGTTTGAACGCATGAAAGCAGGGGAATTTGAAGATGGCGCCATGGTTTTGCGTGCGGCTATCGACATGCAGTCCCCCAACATCCACATGCGTGACCCGGTCATTTACCGGATCCGCCGGGTGGAGCATTTCCGTCAGGGGGACAAGTGGTGTATTTATCCCATGTACGACTTTGCCCACCCGCTGGAAGACGCTATCGAGGGTGTGACCCATTCTTTCTGTACGCTGGAATTTGAGATCCACCGGCCGTTGTACGATTGGGTATTGCAGTCGCTGGACTGGCAGAAACCGCCCCGTCAGATCGAATTCTCCCGTCTGGCACTCTCTTACACGGTGATGAGCAAGCGGAAACTGCTCCAGCTGGTGAAAGAAAATCATGTGAAGGGCTGGGATGATCCCCGTATGCCCACCATTTGCGGTATGCGGCGGCGCGGTATGCCTGCGGCGGCACTGCGGAATTTCTGTGCCGGAGTGGGGATCACCAAGGTCAATTCGGTAACGGATGTGGGCGTTTTGGAACGCTGTGTCCGGGAGGAATTGAACCGGGTTGCCCCCCGCCGTATGGCGGTGCTGAATCCCCTGAAGGTGACGCTGAAAAATTATCCGGAAGGGCAGGTGGAAGAACTGGATGCGGTGAACAATCCGGAAGATCCTTCTGCCGGGACCCGCAAACTTCCGTTCAGCCGGGAACTGTATATTGAAGCCACGGACTTTATGATGGAGCCACCGAAGGGTTATTTCCGCCTTTCTCCGGGCAAGGAAGTCCGTCTGCGTTACGGCTACATCATCCGCTGCGAAGAAGTCAAACTGGATGAAAACGGTACTCCTGTGGAATTGATCTGTACCTACGATCCGGAAACCCGGGGCGGCAATACGCCGGACGGGCGCAAGGTAAAGGGGACGATCCACTGGTTGTCTGCGGCCCATGCCCATAAGGCATCTTTGCGGCTCTATGACCGTTTGTTCTCGGTGGAAGAGCCGGGGGCGGACGGGGTGGATTTCCTGACCCAGTTGAATCCTGATTCGCTGAAAACGGCGGAATGTCTGGTGGAAAAATCGCTGATGGAACTGCAGCCCGGTGATACGGTGCAGTTTGAACGGCAGGGCTATTTCTGCCTTGATCCGGATTCTGAACCGGGCAAGCCGATTTTCAACCGGACGGTGACGCTGAAAGATTCCTGGGCAAAACAGCAGGGAAAGTGACGCTGTAAAATGATTTTTCCCGGCCCGAAGGTCTTTATTTTCGACATGGACAGCACGCTGATCCATGCCGATTGCGATGTTACCTGGAAATCTTTTGCTGTCCGGCACGGTCTGGCGCCGGAAAGTGCCATTGCCGAAGCGGATAAGTTCTATGAAGATTACAAAGCCGGCTGTCTTGACCCTGTGGCGTTCATGCGCTTCCAGCTGGCGGAATTCATCGGGAACACGCCGGAAGAGATGGCGGAACCCTGCCGGATGCACTTTGAGGAATTCATCCGGGAAAACTGCTATGCGGAAGCTTTGCAGTTGGTAAAAGAGTTGCGTGAACGCAAGATCCCCACGGCGATCCTCACCTCCACCAATACGGAGATCGCGGCGCCGACGGCGGCGTATTTCGGGGTGGATGAGTTGATGGGGACCCGTCTGGCAGTAGAGAACGGGCGTTTTACAGGCACGATCGCCGGGGAGTACGCCGTCCGTGCCGGGAAGATCGCACCAGCCCGGGATTTTGTGATGCGCCACGGAGCCACTCTGGCGGAAACGGCGTATTACGGGGACAGTACCAACGACCTGGATCTTCTGAAAGTTGTGGGGTATCCGGTGGCAGCCAATCCCTGTCCGGAATTGCGCAGGATCGCAGAGGAAAACAACTGGCGGATCATTGATTTCAAGTGACCGTGCCGGAAATGGAAAAGAGGGCATGATATGGAAATGCGTTTCGGTCTGGTTGGGCTGGGGTATCATGGACAGCATGGCGTCTATCCCGCATTTGATGAACCCGATGCCAAAGATGTGAAGCTGACGGCGGTTTGCGATGTTTCCCAGACGAACCTGGATTGGGTGCAGAAGCCTGTGGAGAAATATCTTTCCGCCTTTGAAATGATCGCCAAAGCTCCCATTGATGCAGTGTATGTGGCGGTGGGCTGTGACCGATCCAGAGAGATCGTACTGGCGGCACTGGCGGCGGGCAAGGCGGTGATTTGCGAGAAGCCCCTTGCCGCAACGGCAGAGGAGGCGCGTTTTATCGCTGACGAAGTCCGCAGGAGCGGCTGTCTTTTTGCGGTGAATTTTGAAACCCGTTACGGCAGGCGCATGCAGCTTCTCAAGCGGTGGATCAGCGAAGGGTATCTGGGGGAGATCCATACCATCGGGTTCGACAAAATGTGGGATTGCCACAAGAGTTTTACCGATACTGCGCCCCGCCGTGCCCGACTTCTTTCGCTGACCGGCGGTCTGGATTGCGGTATCCACCAGTTGGATCAGGCCCGTTTTCTTCTGGGAGGCAACTGGGAAAAGATCCATGCCATGGGCGCATGGTTCGGGGAAGATTTTACGCCGCCCCCGCATATCAGCATCGTGGGGAAACTGGATAACAATGTTGTGATGTCGCTGAATGCTTCTCTGGCGTTCACCTCCAATATCGAACCCCGGGAGGGGCTGGATAATGTGACCGTCGCCGGGACGGAAGGGGTGATCGCTGCGCGCAAACTGACCTCTGCCGGGACAGATTCCGAAGTGACTTTGACCAGCCGCAGACGGTGCGAAAAGGTGATCATCCCGCAGGGCGGTCACAGCAGTGACATTGCCATTCTGCTGGCGGAATTTGTAAAAGTGTGGAAAAACGGACCGGAAACTCCGCATACATTTGCCAGTGCGGAAGACGGGTATCAGGCGCAGTTGGCAACGGAACTTGCCATTCAGGATGCGTTGAAAAATGCCGGGAAGGCATAAAATTTGACAAAGCTGGAAAGGGTTTGGAAATGGAAATGCGTTTTGGTCTGATCGGTTTGGGGCATCACGGGAAACACGGTGTTCTGCCTGCATTTGATGAACCGGATGCCAAAGGGGTGAAGCTGACGGCCGTCTGCGATGTTTGTCAGGAAAATCTGGATTATGTGACCAGACCGGTGGAGAAATATCTTTCGGCAGAGGAAATGATTGCCAAAGCCCCCATTGATGCCGTGTATGTGGCTGTGGGTTGCGACCGGGCATGTGGTATTGTGATGACGGCACTGAAGGCGGGCAAAGCCGTGATTTGCGAGAAGCCCCTTGCTGCAACGGCTGCGGATGCCCGTAAAATCGCAGATGAAGTCAAAGCCCGCGGCAGTCTTTTTGCGGTGAATTTTGAAACCCGCTACGGGAAGCGCATGGAGATTTTGAAGAAGTGGATCGAAGGCGGTTATTTCGGCAAGATCCATGCGATCCAGTTTGATAATTTGTGGGATTGCCATAAAACGTTCACGCCCACAGCGGCACGGCGGGCGCATCTGCTTTCGCTGACCGGCGGTCTGGATTGCGGCATCCACGAACTGGATCAGGCCCGGTATCTTCTGGGCGGTTCCTGGAAGAAAGTCCGTGCCATGGGGGCATGGTTTGAAGAACCCTTTACCCCGCCCCCGCATATTTGCGTGGTGGGGATGCTGGATAATGATGTGATGATTTCTCTGAATGCCTCTCTGGCATTTACCGCTAATATCGAACCCCGGGAGTTTGTGGACAATCTGTATCTTGCCGGGACGGAAGGTGTGGCGATCATTCAGGGGCTGTTCAGTATGGGCGAAACAACGGCACGGCTGACCAGCCGGACCAAGTGCGAAACCATCTCCATTCCGGCGAACGGTCACAGCAGTGATATTGCGCTTCTTCTGGCGGAATTTGCCAATGTCTGGAAGAACGGGCCGGAAACGCCCCACAAATTTGCCAGTGCGGAAGACGGGTATCAGGCACAGTTGGCAACGGAACTTGCCATTCAGGATGCCATTGAAAACGCCGGACGGAAGTAAGTTTGGCGGAATTTTCCAAAACCTGTACTGCGGAATGATGCGGTGCAGGTTTTTTTGTATGCTCTGTATTGAATATAGACTGATTTTAGAAGCGCAGAGGATTTTCAATCGTCAAATAACGGGACAAGGGGCAACCGCCCCTTGCGGGGATTACCCGGCTTTATGCGGGGCAGTTTTCCGGCAGTGAGAGCAGGTACCCCGGCAGCAGAGTTGAATATCCTGCACGGTAAAATTTTCCGGGAGACCGGGGATCTCCGGCACGGCATTTTCCCCTGGAGCCGGCCAGAGATCGTAAACCATCCCGCAGTCCACACATTTGAAATGGGCGTGACTGCAGAGATTGGCATCATACCGGGAAACGCCGTCCTCGATCCGGAGTTCCCACAAAGCCCCTTTGGCGGTCAACACTTTCAATGTGTTGTAAACCGTCGCCAGCGAGATGGTGGAGAGTGTTTTCTGCAGTGCAGCGTACACCTCTTCCGCCGTCTGATGGGCGGGGTGATCGTGCAGCAGGTCATAGACAGCGACCCGCTGCACGGTGGGGGTGATCCCGAAGGACCGGAGTTTTTCCGGTGTAGTCAGCATATTAGAAATACCGCTTCAGGAGTCCGGCAAAGGCTGCGCCGTGACGGGCTTCATCTTTGCTCATTTCGTGGACGGTGTCATGGATGGCATCATAGCCCAGTTCCTTGGCACGCTTGGCGATATCCAGCTTGCCGGCGCAGGCACCGCCTTCAGCTTCCACACGGCGCTGGAGGTTGGTCTTGGTGCAGGGGGCCACGACTTCACCCAGGAGTTCGGCAAACTTGGCGGCGTGTTCGGCTTCTTCGATGGCGATACGCTTGTAAGCTTCCGCCACTTCCGGATAACCTTCACGATCGGCCTGACGGCTCATGGCCAGATACATCCCCACTTCCGTGCATTCGCCCATGAAATGGGCGCGCAGCCCTTCCAGAACTTCCGGATCCAGCGTGGAATTATCGGTGACGACCACGTGTTCACACGCCCACTTGATTTCGGCATTGGCGGCCTGTTCATTGAATTTGGCGGCGGGAGCCTTGCACTGGGGGCAACGTTCCGGCGCGCTGTCACCTTCATGGACATAACCACAGACACTGCAAACAAACTTCTTCATATTTTCCTCCTTGTTTTTTATCCGGCGTTTTTCGCCATCTTTTGTAATCGTTCTAACTTTAAAATAATTCTAAATTCTGAAAATGCAAGCGGGATTTTGAAAAAAAATGAAAAAAAGTCGAAAAAAAATGAATTTGAGGTGAAAAAGGGGGGATAAATAAAGGAAATGTGTGCAAACTGAAAAAGGGTGTGCGCTTTCTTTATATAAAGGCAAGAGTCTGGAAGGATTGATTTTTTTCAAAAATCCCTTGTTTTCTGCCATTTTCTTTGCTATACTATACACATATTTTCCGCTGTTCCTTACTGCGGAAACTATCATTGATAAAACGAAAGCCCCGCAGAACAGGAATGCGGTGTTTCAATACCGTGTCCCCAAAGGATATGACAAGAACCGGCGGGAGATGTATCGGGTATTGGTGATTTTCGGCGGAAGAAATACTATGGTTCTCTAAAGGTGTTGGAATGAAAAAACGATTCTTTATTAAACTTTTCCATACAATCTTCTTTATTTTAGTTGGTATGGGGATAATGTATTTATATATGCAGAAGCAGACTGATCCAATGGATCAGATACAAAAACTGATGTCACAAAATGATGTAGATCCTGATGAAGCAATTTACATTTATTTAAAGAAAAATCCTGACTTGACAGATAGTCAAAAAGGAGACTTATTTCTGAATGCCATAAATAATTTTACTCTGTCAGAAGGTGTTTTTTCTTCTATGGTAGAAATGGCAGAAGATGAATTATCTTCAGAAGAACTCACCAGTATGATTGGTAAATTAAGAACAAGGATGCAACAACTGCAACATTTCTACTATTCTCTCAAATTAGGCAATGGTCCCGAATACTTTACCGTGATTAAAGAGTTGGAATTTATAGACAAATCTTTGATTACAAATGACGGGACAACCATTAAACAGATTGCTGAACCGTGATAGGAGTTATTGTGAATAAGTTTATAAGTTTGCTTAAATTTGTATTAAAACAGCCGGAGTAAAAAATGAGAACATTGTTTTTTCCATTAATATGTTTTTCAGTAATAATTCCCCTTGGGATAATATTCAGTTCATTTTCAGAATATATGACAAATATTTTTCGAAGTCTCACTTCTTTAATGATCTTGATCAGTCTTATTCTGTTCTTTTTTAAGACAAATAACTTAAAAAGAGGAATAGTTCCTTTGATTTTTATGTTTTACATTGTTTGTTTCGCTCTTGTTACAATATTTTTTGTAGCACAAATGTTTGGATTCATGTTTTTTACTACATTTCTCTTGATGATTTGTCCCGTTTTCTTTTTTCTATTCCTTGCATCCTTGTTAATTATTCTTACAAATTCAATATTTCAAACGCATAATATCTTTAG
This sequence comes from Lentisphaeria bacterium, assembly GCA_017457105.1. Lineage (GTDB taxonomy): Bacteria > Verrucomicrobiota > Lentisphaeria > Victivallales > Victivallaceae > UBA1776. Next base: position 31,173 of record JAFTIA010000074.1, read on the forward strand.
CAGAATTATTTTTGTGATAGAATTTTTATTATTGCTATTCTGGGGTGGATTATTGATAACGCAAGGACATAATATACAAAACTCATTAAATATTTTTGCAATTTCTTTTTCGGTACTTTTAGCGGCAATTTCTTTCTCAGTAAAATATGCACATTAAAAATGGTGCCATCCTATCGAACGATATATAAATTAATGCTTTACAATTTAATTATTCCTTCTGCAAAGGAGATTTATATGATACGGCTGTTGCTAACTATGATATTCTTATTTCCGCTACTCCTTACAGCTGACACAATCGTTGTCAAAACGAAGGCTCCGCAGAATAGGAATGCGGTGTTTCAATACCGTGGGGCAAAGTCAATTTGAAACGGTTTGGGATTGCCTCCGGTTGTGCAATATTGTGCGTTATCCTGCCGTTTTGCCTGTGGAAAGCTGACACGCCGAAAGTAAAAAGCGACATTGTTTACAGTTCCTCTGATGCACCATTGGTGCTTTACGATGAAGAATGGAATATAAAATCACTTTTGCCGTATTGCAAAAACAACTATCAAATCCCTTTGCAGCCCGGCGTTGAATTCTGCCCGCTTTTTTTGGGGGGGGGATTGGGGATAATGCCCGCAGGGAGAATGAGGGTATCACGCGTCCTTTTAAAAAAAACTGAATATTTTCTGGAAAACGGTTGAAAATTTGCATGAGGCGGGTATATTCTCTATTCGGATGAATTTTTGAAACGGGGTATTGAATGGTTTTCCTGACTCTCCTGCTGGCACTTCTGCTGGCGGCGGTTCTGATTTTGATGCTGCGGGAACGGCAGCAGAAGTCGGAATTGTCCGCAATGCTGGAACGCACCCGGGAGGACTTTTATAATAAGGATCATTTCCTGAACGGGATGTTCGTGGAAATGCGTCAGGGCGGCGGAATTGCCGGGGCAATGCAGGTGGCGGCAAGTTACATTGCCGAGCAGACCGGCGGCACCGCGGCGGCGATTTACGAGTGTTCTGCCGATGACCGTTTGTCGGTGATCGGTGCCTGGGGGCCGTACCCTCTGGTGCAGTGCGGGAACCGGTTGCTGTTGAACAAGCCGAAACATCTGTACGAACTGCTCAAACGGGAACAGACACCAATGGGCCGCGGGTTCATCGGTTCTGTGGCCGCCGGCGGGCGTGCGGAACGGGTGGCAAGACCGTTGGAGGATGACCGTTTCAAAGCATTTCCGGCGGAAAACCTGAATGGCGGCGTGCTGGCAATGCCGTTGCAGGATCAGGGAAAAGTCGTGGGTGTAGCCTGCGTGTTCGGCAGTAAAGAGGGGGCGGACGGGCAGTTTACGGATGCCCAGTATGACAGGTTCCGTTTGCTGGAAACGCCGATGGTGATGGCGTTGGAGCTGGTTCGTGCGTATTCGGAAGTGAGTACCCGGGATCGGATCGATCAGGAGCTGGAGTTTGCCCGTCAGATCCAGTATTCGCTGTTGCCGCAGTCGTTCCCGGACTGGGATCAGTTTTCGGTGACGGCGTTTTCCCGTTCGGCGAAAGAGGTGAACGGGGATTTTTACGATTTTGTGCAGATCGACGAAGACCGCCTGCTGGTGGTGATCGGCGATGCCTGCGGGAAAGGGGTGCCGGCATGTATGTTGAGTGCCATGACCCGCAGTATGATCCGCGCGATGGCGGATAATTTTACGAATCTCGGGGATTTTCTCCGGGAGTTGAACCGGAAGATGTACCGGGGAACGGATGCGGACCGTTTTATTACGCTGGGGTGTTGTTTGCTGGATCGGAAGAACTCGCTGATGGAGTTCGGCCGTGCGGGACACACGGAATTGCTGGCGTTCATGCGGGATCACATCCGGGCGTTCTCGCCGCAGGGTGCTGCGCTGGGGATATTGCCGGACGAGTTTTCGGAGTTTGAAACATTTTGCACGGCGTTTGAGCCGGGCATGAGTTTATTGCTGTTTTCGGACGGGTTGACGGAAGCGGTGAATGCGGACGGTGTGGAATTTGGCATTGAGCGGCTGCAGGATTTGTTCCGGCTGAGTTGTATCAATGGCGAATCTGCGCGGAATGCGATCAACTTGATGCTGGAAGAAGTTGGCAGTTATGAAGCGGACCAAGGGGACGATCAAACGCTGATCATCATCCAGCACATGTAAAAAAAAGAAGCAGAGAATCTGCGGAGGAATGGTCGAGTGGTTTAAGGCAGCGGTCTTGAAAACCGCCGTGGGGAAACTCACCGAGGGTTCGAATCCCTCTTCCTCCGCCATTTTTTTTGCCCCCTTTCTAATCTACCTGAAAAAACCATCCTTGCTATTATTTTATAAAACTCGTTGACTCAAAGGGTTTTACAACATTTCCATCGGTGTGTAAGAAACACACTCAGACTCTGAAATCAGACCGTTTTGCCCCGAATTTTGTCTAAAATCTGTCTGAATTCTGAGTTTTTCTGAAAAGTGTAAAAATCAAGGTTCTTTTTGTAAGTGCTTGATTATTAACAAAGTCTTGTTTTTGACCCTTACCGAGCATGGGGGACGTTACGAAAACGGAGCGTGTTTTTATCAGCCCCCATTTTTGTCTGAAAAATTTACCCTCAAAATTCTTACCGAGATAACTTACCTTGTGGGGGGAAGAAATGAAAATGTTGGCAAATTTTTATATTCCCCAAATGGTCTATTTGGATTTTCACCGACATTTTACCCTCAAAAATCATCAATTCTTACCGAGGTAATGGGGGAAGATAAAAAAACGCTGACCGTTTTTTCAAGTCTAACAAAAATTCTGTGAAGTTTTTTTCACAAAACCGCTTCACAAGGGCTTTTTCGCTGCTTTGGGCCATTTACCCGAACCTTGCCGTAACTGCCGCGACACGCCGTGCGTAAACGCAAAAAGGCGGCAAGATTTCTCCTGCCGCCAAGCGGTTCCCGCTATCACCGTTCCGGGAAACCGAAAAACCTCCGTTGTTCGTTCCAGTCTTCCGGAATGTTTTTCATAATTTGTGCGATGGATAATCCATCGGGTTCTGTTCCGGCAACGATAGCTTCCACAATGTCCGGTGCAAGGTTATTTAAGCCAAGCACCCGCGTCACATACGGCGGTTTTAAACCGAGCTTTGCCGCCAAGTCTGTGATGTTCTTTGCCTCTCCGTTGATAAGCATTTCCATCCACCGCTGACCGTTCCGGATTGCCCGGAGTAATGACTGCTGCCGCATCCGATCTGCACCCGGAGCAGGAATCACAACTCGGCGGTGACCGTCAATTTTCTTGCTTTCCAACTGCATGGTCATTCGGATAGAACCATCGTCCAAAACCTCTTGAGCTGCTTCCGGAAATTTCTCCGGCTCTCCGTGAGGTTCATAAAAATATCCGCTGACCGCCATTTCGGAAGCAAGGTCTTTCAATCCATCAACTTTTAAAGTAAGACTGATTTTGTCGGCAAAGACTCTTATTTCATCGATGAGTAGATGTACCAGCTCCTGCCTCGCGCTGGGAAACATGAACTCCCAAAGTCCGGAAATATCACCGAGTGCGGCAATGATCTCTGTCTCTGACAATGGTTCCCGCAACTGCGCCTTTTTCTTTTTTGCTTCGGTGAGCAGTTCTCCAACTTTTCTGATTTCGTCAAAATCTGTATCGTTCTGCAAGGCATTCTTTTTCAGTTCGGTAAGATGTTTCTGCAACCGTTCACAGTCATTGGTGTAATTTTCCCGAAGCAACTGTTCTTTTTCTTTGACTGCCTTCAAAGTCGCCTTGATGACGGATGGGGTGTGAAAAAATCCGGCAATCAGAGTAAGGATGGAATGCTCCAAATCCCCGGCTGGGATGCGTTTCAATTCGCACTGGTGGTCTGGAGATTTGTTTGTTTTCTGGCAAATATAATAACAATACTTTTTCC
>JAFTIA010000010.1 GCA_017457105.1 Lentisphaeria bacterium
CACCTGGTCTCTGCGAGGCTGGGTTCCGCGTGCTGAACGCACGCAGAACCGCAAGGCCCCGGAAAAAATCGCAAGCTGATTGCTTGCTGATTTTTTATTGGAGCGGGGGGCCGGGGCTTGCTATTTAAGGGCTGCTCGCCATTAAAAATCCCCGCAAGGGGCGGTTGCCCCTTGACCCGTCGCTTGACGATCCAGATCGTCTGCGCTCCATAATATCAGTCTATGTTTAGTACAGAGCCTATTTATTTTACCGCAGATAGGGTTTCAAATACCTCCCGGTGTGGGAGGCGGGGTTGGCTGCCAGTTCCTCCGGCGTGCCGGTGCCGATAACGGTCCCGCCGTTTTCGCCGCCCTCCGGCCCCATGTCGATCAGGTAATCCGCACACTTGATCACATCCAGATTGTGCTCGATCACCAGAATCGTATTCCCCATATCCCGCAGACGGAGAAGGACTTTCATCAGTTGTTCAATATCCGCAAGGTGCAGCCCGGTAGTGGGTTCATCCAGAATATACAAGGTGTGTCCGTGGGGGATCCTTGCCAGTTCTGCCGCCAGTTTGACCCGTTGGGCTTCGCCGCCGGAAAGGGTGGTGGCGGGCTGCCCCAACTGCAAATACCCCAGACCCACTTCCCGCAAGGTTTCCAGTTTGCGGGCAAGGGGCGGCACGGCAGAAAAGAATTCCGCCGCCTGATTGACCGTCATATCCAGCACGTCTGCAATATTCTGTTTGCGGTAACGCACACCCAGCGTTTCCCGGTTGAACCGGCGGCCGTGGCATACGGAACACTCCACATAAACATCAGACAAAAACTGCATTTCGATTTTTTTGATACCGTCGCCCTTGCACTCTTCGCACCGGCCGCCCTTGATGTTGAAGCTGAATCTCCCCGGGGTGTAGCCGCGGATCTTCGCTTCCGGGAGCTGGGAAAACAATGTGCGGATATGCCCGAAGGCATCAATATACGTTGCCGGATTGGAGCGGGGCGTCCGCCCGATGGGGCTCTGGTCGATCACAATGGTTTTGCCGATATTTTCCAAGCCCTCAATGGCCCGGAATTGCCCGGGGGCAAGATCCTGGATCTCCTGACGGCGGTTCAGTTCCCGCACCAGAATACCATTGATGAGAGAACTTTTGCCTGAACCGCTGACACCGGTAACGCAGGTGAACGTTCCCAGAGGGATTTTTACATCCACATTTTTCAAATTGTTATGGCAGGCACCCCGGATATAAATGTGTTTCCCGTTGCCCTTGAGCCGTTTTTCCGGCACGGCAAGTTCCCGGCGGCCCGCAAGATAGTCGCCCGTGAGGGAACGGGGAGAGTTTGCCACTTCTTCCGGAGTCCCTGCCGCCACAAGTTCTCCGCCCCTGCGTCCTGCTCCGGGGCCCATATCCATTACATAATCCGCCCTGCGGATGGTGTCAAGGTCGTGTTCCACCACCAATACACTGTTCCCCATATCCCGCAAATGCTCCAAGGTGTTGAGCAGCCGGTCATTGTCCCGCTGGTGCAGGCCGATGCTGGGTTCGTCCAGAATATACAGCACTCCCACCAGTCCGCAGCCGAGCTGGGTGGCAAGGCGGATGCGCTGGGCTTCCCCGCCGGAAAGGGTGGAGCTGATCCGGTCCAGTGTAAGATAATTCAACCCCACATCGTTCAGGAAGGAAAGGCGGCTCCGGATCTCTTTCAAAACATCCGCCGAAATGGCTTTTTCTTCTTCGTTGAGTTCAATGGTTTGCACGAACTGCAATGCTTTTTCCACAGACATGGCGTTGAATTTGTCAATACCGATGCCGCCCACGGTGACGGCAAGACTGACCGGATTGAGGCGGCGGCCCTGACAGGCGGGGCAGACTTTGGGGACAAGATAGGCTTTCAGCCGTTCCCGGACGGCATCGGAATCGGTTTCCACCATCCGCCGCCGGAGATTTTCCAGAATCCCCTCGAAGGGTTTGCTCCACAAATAGGTTTTGCCGTGCATCCTGTATTGAAATTCCAGCGGTTCCCCGTCGCTGCCGTACAGGAGATAATGCCGGACTTTTTCCGGAAGATCCCGGAATGGCGTGGTCAGCATATCCGGTTCTTCCAGAAATTCCGCGATTTTCCGCAGAAGAAGATTGTAGTACATGATCAAATGCCGGGGCCCCCGCCGCCAGCCGGGGATCGCACCGTTGCGGATGCTCAAAGAATCATCCGGGATCACCAGTTTGGCATCCATCACCTGCAGAAAACCCAGCCCGTGACACTCCGGACAGGCTCCATAGGGAGCGTTGAACGAAAAATTCCGGGGTTTCAATTCGCCGTAACTTTTTCCGCAATCCACACAGGCAAGTTTTTCGCTGTGCATTTCTTCCCTGTAAGAACGGTCTTCCTGTTCCACCAGCACGCTCAAAACGCCGTTGCCGGTACGCAGTGCCGTTTCCACCGAATCGGTCAGGCGCGATACATCGCCGGAACCGGTTTTCAAGCGGTCCACCACTGCATCAATGGAGTGGGCTTTGGTTTTGGCGGGGACTTTATCGCCGTAATCGTCCAGAAGTACGATCTCTCCATCGATACGGGCACGGACAAAGCCGTCTTCCCGCAGCTGCTGCAAGATTTCCCGGTGTTCCCCTTTTTTCCCTTTGATGATGGGGGCAAGCAGGATCATTTTCCGGTCCGGCGGGAGTTTTTGAAGCAGTTCCACGATCTTCTGGGCGGACTGCGGCGTTAAACTTTTGCCGCAATCCGGACAGTGCGGGTGGCCGATATGAGCGTAGAGAAGCCGCAGATAATCGTAAATTTCCGTTACCGTCGCCACGGTGGAACGGGGCGTTCCTCCGGCGGTGCGCTGTTCAATGGCAATGGCGGGGGACAGGCCTTCAATGTGTTCCACTTTCGGTTTCTGCAGCCGGTCCAGAAACTGCCGGGCGTAGGCGGAAAGACTTTCCACATAACGCCGCTGACCTTCGGCATACAATGTATCAAAGGCAAGGGAACTCTTGCCGGAGCCGCTCAAACCGGTGATGACCACCAGTTTGTTGCGGGGGATCTCTGCATCCACGTTTTTGAGATTATGCTGTGAAGCTCCACGGATAATGATTTTTTCCCGCATGATTCCCCCCCTCTGTTATGGCACCGGACGCACAGACACTTTGCGCCGGATCGGTTCTGCTGTTTTGCCCCAAGTCCGCAGGGCATCGTACAGTTCCCAGCCGATACGGGTGTAATCCTGAATTGCGGAAAGAACCGCTTTTTCCGGGTTGGAAAGGCTGTACGGATTGTCGAAATCTGAATAAAAAAGATCCTGCTGCAATGCAAGCTTGTGCCGCCCCGCCCATTCCAGAACCACGCCGGTCAAACTCCGCATGGGGGAGCAGATCACCAGCGGGACGCCCGGATCGGTCAGGAGTTTATCCAGCCCGAAGCGGATAAACTCCACATCCGGCTTTACCCGCAGCATCACCGGCTTGATCCCGGCAGTTTTGCAGGCATCCCGGAACCCCTCTTTGCGGGCTTCCAGAACCGGATCGACGGTATCTGCCGGGTCAAGGCAAATGGCTTTTGCCGGTGTTCCTGCCCGCCGGATATTGGCGGAAACAAGCTGTTCCACCGTTTCCCGGTGCGGTGTGGAGATATAATGAAAATCCTCTGCACAGCGGTTGACGATCAGGACTTTTTCCCGGAAGGGGCGCAGTTTTTTGATCATGCCTGCATCCGGCATGATGACGGCAATGCAGTCAAATTTGCCGAACCGGGCTTCGGAAGGTTCTTCACTTTTCAGTTCAGCAAACTCCAGCTGGAACTCTCCTGCGTGGTAGAGGAGCGGCGTAATAATGTCCATGTGGGCAGATTCGTGATAGCCGAACCAGTGACTTGCCACCGCATTCCCCAGCACCAGCACCCGCAGGGGCGGGCGTTTCCCGGTGTAAATGGTACCGCCCCGTCTGCCGGTGGAGAGGACACCCGCTTCCACCAGTTCACGCAAGGCGTGGTTCACCGTCGTCCGTGTGACCTGAAAATGGGCCACCAGTTCCTCCCGTGTGGGGATACGCCCCCCTACGGGATATTTGCCGGACTCCAGCTCTGTCAGAAGCTGTTGTTTCAACTGTTTGTATTTTGGAACATGCGCCATGATTTTTTCCTGTTTTTCGGTATCTTTAATATGCCACGATTTTCCGGGAAAACAAGAAGCACAATAAAAATGTTGACTTTAGTACACCAAAGGTGTATATTACCGGATAAAACATAAATAACAAAACAGGAGAACTGATCATGGGAAAGAATTATAAGATCGCAGTATTGCCCGGTGACGGAACCGGTCCGGAAGTGGTTGCCGAAGGGTTGAAGGTCCTTGCCGCAGCCGGGAAAAAGTTTGATTTCACCATTGAAACCACTGAATTCAACTGGGGCGGGGAACACTATCTTGCCACCGGCGAGATCCTGCCGGATGATGCGGTGGAAACGCTGAAAAAATTTGATGCCATGTATCTGGGGGCCATCGGCAGCCCGAAAGTCAAGCCCGGCGTGCTGGAAAAAGGCATTTTGCTGAAACTGCGTTTTGATCTGGACCAGTACATCAATCTGCGCCCCGTGAAACTTTATCCCGGCGTGGAGACCCCGCTGGCGGGCAAGGGTGCCGAAGATATCGACTATGTGGTCGTCCGGGAAAATTCCGGCGGCGTTTATACCGGTATGGGCGGCGTGATGCAGGAAAATACGCCGGATGAAGTCGCCGTGCAGAACTGGGTCTATACCCGCAAGCAGGTGGATCGCTGCTTGAAGTTTGCCTTTGAACTTGCGCTGAAACGGCATACGGCGGAAAATCCCTGGCGCGGCCTTTCCGAAGAAGACCGCAAAGCCGGTTATACCGCCCAGCTGACTCTGGTGGGCAAGACCAATGTTCTGACCTATGTCTGCGGTTTGTGGGAACGGGCGTTCAACGAAATGGCAAAGGATTATCCCACTGTCAAGACCTCTTACTGCCATGTGGATGCCACCACCATGTGGATGGTGAAGAACCCCGAATGGTTCGACGTGGTCGTGACGGAAAATCTGATGGGTGACATCATTACCGACCTTGCCGCCATGACCTCCGGCGGCATGGGTGTGGCAGGCGGCGGCAACCTGAATCCGGAAGGGGTGAGCATGTTTGAACCCATTGGCGGTTCTGCTCCCAAATATACCGGTCTGGGGGTGATCAACCCGCTGGCTGCCATCAATGCCGCCTCGCTGATGCTGGAATATCTGGGCGAAAAAGAAGCCGCAGATGCCATCCAGAAGAGCATCATGTTCGTTACCGGCAATAAACTCAAATCCATGTCCGCCGGAAAAATGGGGTATTCCACCTCTGAAGTCGGCGACCTGGTTGCGGCGAATCTCTGACCATGCCCCGGGATATTGCCCAGCTGAAAGCCGGGATCGGCTACCCGGAGGGGGCTTCCGAACAGCCTCTCCGGGAGGCTCTTACCCACCGGTCCTATGCGGTGGAGCATGACCTTGCATTTGACAATCAGCGGTTGGAATTTCTGGGCGATGCGGTGCTGGAGATCGCTCTTTCTGAATATCTTTATGAGCGTTATCCGGAGGCGGACGAAGGCGTCCTGACCCGGATGCGCTCCGCCCTTGCCTGCGAAAGTGCCATTGCGGAACTTGCCAGAAAACTGCATCTGGGCGATTATCTTTTTACCGGCCGGGGCGAAGCCGGTTCCGGCGGGACCCGCCGGGAATCCACGCTGGCAGATCTTTTTGAAGCTGTGGTCGCCGCACTTTATCTTGCAGGGGGCTTTACCCTGACGAACCGTTTTTTGCGGGAAATGTTCACCACCCATTTCCCGGACCCCAAAGCCATGCTGGACGAGATCAACCCCAAAGGCATGTTGCAGGAATGGGCGCAGGCCCGCTGGGGGGAACACCCGGTTTACTCTGTTTTCCGGGTTTCCGGGCCGGAACATCAGCCGGTTTTTGAGGTGGAGGTGCGGTTGCACAAATGGACGGCGTGCGGTTCCGGAACGGGCCGCCGTGCCGCAGAAAGTGCCGCCGCCGCCATCCTTTTGCGTTATTTGAAAGCAAACGGTAAAAGCAAAAAATAGCTTGTTTTTTTCAGCTGTTTCAGGCTGTGATCAGGAGAATGATGCAACACTATTCCATTGCTGTTCCCCGGAATATCCAATTCGGGGAGAATCTTTTACAGGAACTGCCGCTTCTTCTGCCTCCGGGGTGCCGGGTGCTGGCAGTTTGCGGAAGCCATTGCCGCCGGAGAGTGGCGGATCTTCTTCCGGGGGCGGTGATCGCTCCACCGGTGCGGGCGGAACTGCCGCTGGAAGATGTGGAAAATCTGCTTCAGCTTGCCCGGTCGGAAAAGATCACTGCCGTGATTGCCGTGGGCGGCGGGAGCGTGATGGATGCCGGGAAAACCGTTGCCGCATTGATCCCGCTGGAGGGGAGTGTGAAAGAATATTTTTACGGGGAACGGAAAATCCCGGGGAAGGGGGTATTTTTTGCCGCCTGCCCCACCACTTCCGGTACCGGAGCGGAAATGACATCCAATGCGGTGATTTGTGATGCCGCCACCGGGATCAAACAATCCCTGCGCCATCCGGAAATGACGGCGGATCTGGCACTGGTCGATCCTGTTCTTACTTATGGAAGTCCTGCAGATGTAACTGCTTCCAGCGGATTTGATGCGCTGGTTCAGGCGGTGGAAGCCACCCTGTCCCGGAAAGCGAATACCTTTACCCGTTCCATTTCCATGATTGCCGCCATGCAGATTTTTGAACATCTTGCCGGAGCCGTGGAGGATGATCCGCAGGCTCGCAACGCCGTTGCAGAGGGTTCCATGATGACCGGGATCGCTTTTGCCCAGAGCGGATTGGGGGCTGTTCACGGGATCGCGCATCCGCTGGGGAGCATTTGCCGTGTTCCCCACGGGGTCGCCTGTGCCGTTTTATTCCCGGCAGTCATGCGCCGGAATATGCCTTATGCCCGGATCCTGAACGATATTTTCGGCAGTGATCCATTGGAGAAATATCAAATCCTTCTGCGGAAATGCGGACTCCCCGGGTCATTCCGGGATTACGGATTGAAAAAGGATCACTACGATTTTATTATCCGCAACTGCCGCTCCGGGAGCATGAAGTGTAATCCGGCGGATTTGAGCGACAGTGATGTGGCCGCCATTCTGGATGAGGTCTGCTGACCCAAGGCACTGCGCATTGTGCAAAGCACATAGTGGGGGCAAGCCCGCCCGGGAATACCGGGAATACTGAGAATACTGTTTTTCAGCACAGTTTGCGTGAGTGCCAAGTGCCGTGGAAGTTCCGGGGAACATGGCACCCATGCAGCCAAGTGCCAATCTCTATAAGTCTTATAAGTCCTATAGGTCCCATTTCTCTGCTCCCACCCTGTGTATCGCGCAAAGTGCTTTGCCAGCCAGTGGGAATGCGCTTTGTTCTTTTGTGAAAGCCATGCACATGGAGCACGGGGGAAACCTTACTTTTCCCCCGTGCCCCCCTTTCGTCCCGCGTGTTAGAGTTTGCACAGGGAAGTTCTGCCCGCGGTATCGGCTATGCGCCCGTCTTCGCTGCGCTACGCCGTGGCAAGCTATGTGCCATGCCAGCCAACAGACCACACAGCCATGTGCTATAAAAATACAAAAGCACATGGCACTCACTGCACCATGTGCCCCTCCTCCGTACTCATCCGTACCAGTCCGTACCAGTCCGTTTTACACAGCCCACACCCTGTGCATTGCGCCATGCGCTCTGCCAGCCAGTGGGAATGCGCTTTGTTCTTTTGTGAAAGCCATGCACATGGAGCACGGGGGAAACCTTACTTTTCCCCCCGTGCCCCCCTTTCGTCCCGCGTGTTGTATAGAGGCCTGCGGCACGCAATGCGGCTTCTTTACGATTAGAGGCGCTCGCCCCACCGCCTGCGGCGATGGGGCGGCTTAGTGCTCGGTGCCACTCGGCAGCCCCCAATTCCTTGGGGGCTGTCGCTGCACCGCTTGTGCAGCGATACCCTCCCTAGGCCCCTGCGCGCTCGGCACCGAAGGGCCTCGCCCCGTGTGTTAGAGTTTACACAGGGAAGTTCTGCCTCTCCATGGGCATTGCACCCTGTGTCCTTGCGGTTCATTCTGAAATAAAGTCTTTGCATTCACCATGTACCCCAATTCTTTCCAAACTTTTGTCCCGCTTTTTCTTTTTGAGCGCAGCTCAAAAAGGAAAAGCGAACATAAAAAGTTTTGGAAAAGGATGGGGGGTGCAGGGGGTAAGGAAAGAACCTTTTTCAAAAGGTTTTTCCTTACCCCTGCCCGCAGGATTGCGGAACAAGGCACCAACGTGATTACTGTACAGGGACGAATTTTTCGCCCAGACTCATGGGACTCTTATCATCCACATAAGTACCGACGCCATAGATGGAAGCCTTCTTGGATGGCCGCATTTTTTCCACCAGGATCCGGTCGATTTTCCCCTTGAGATCCTGCACTTCCAGCTGGATGACGAGGGCGTTGCGGCCTTCAAATTCAAACTGCACCCGATCCCCCGGTTTGGCGGGGATGCGGACAGTTTTGACATACGGCTTGTAACCCTTATGGGGTTCGCTGACCATCTGCAACTTCAAACTGACATGGCCATCCACCACTTCTTTAACATCAAAGCTCATCAGGAACCAGCCCTGCAGAATGGGTTTCATGGCATTCTTTTCCGGATCCCAGAGGTTGGTGACTTCCACACCGAAGTTTTTCAGCGGCTTGTTTTCCGGCACTGCATATTTTTTGATATAGCCCGCAAGAATGGGGCCAACCACGGCGTACCCTTCCGGACGGGGATGCAGACGGATGATTTTTTTCCAATCTTCCCGGGGGCGGAGAACCTTTTCGTATTCAACCAGAACCACCTTGTCTTTAAATTCAGCGGGGACTTCGGCACGGAGATATTCGTTGACCTTGGAAGCAGTCAGGTCACGCAGCCGGTAACGCTCCTTCATTTCATCAGATTCTTTGGGGTGATGATCGTGGACACAGGGGAAGATGGTGCCGAGGAACACTTTTTCAGTGGTGGGCCGTGTCAGCAGGACGCTGACCCGTTCCTTCAACGCATCGGCGATGAGGCGCGCATATTTCGGAATATCTTCATCTTTGCGGGTGGCGGCGGAGTCGTTTACCCCCATAAGGAGGTGATAATACCGGGCATCCGGAACACGGTTTTTATCATGGATGCGTTTTTTCAATCCCCAGCGGACATTATCGCCGCCTTCCCCGGCATGGCTGTAACCGAATCGGCCGGTATGCGTACCGATGAATGCCAGATTGGGCAGAACTTTCAGCGTTTCCTTGCGGAAACAATCCCCCATGTTCGCCCAGGTAATGCTGTCGCCGATCATGCAGAGTTCGATCTGGCGGCCCGCCACATCCGCAGGCGTGATTTCTTTTGCTTCTGCAAGGCAGAATGTCAGCAGAAAGAGAGGGAGAAAGAGAAGCAGTTTGGGTTTCATCATTATTTCCTTTCATGTTCAGTTGATATTCAATATAAATTCAAAATCTTTTTTTGCAAGGCAATATCGGAAAAACAGTTGCAAAGACAGGTGTTTTATGCTATAGTACCCCCGGATTTTTGTTGCTGTATTTTAAAATTAAAGGGAGTGATGGTATGATGAAAATCGTTTTTTCTCTGTTGTGCATGCTTGCGGCGGTGTTGGGGCTTCGGGCGGAGATCCTGCTTCAGGAGGATTTTGCTGCACAAAAGCCGGGGAACACCATTGCATTTCCATGGCGGGTTTATGGTAAAAAGGACGCTCCCCCGCAGGTGGTGCAGATCAACGGAAAAAATGTCGTTACAGTCCGGGATACGGACCCCAAAGCGGAAACAGGCATCGTCCGTGTTCTCGCTCTCCCGGCAAATGCCCGGTTCATCCGTGTTACTGCAGATGCAAAACCCCTCGCCGGGAAAAATATGAACGGCGCATACATGCAGATCCGTTTTTCCGCCAAGGCGTTTACCCAAGTTCCTCTGGCGGCCGGCATGGCAGAGGCGGCGATTCCTGCCGGGAGTCCAAAGGTTTTGCTTTATCTTTACAGCCACGCCGCCCCTACGCCGGAATTTGAAATCCATTCTGTGAAAGTGGAAATTGCGGAAAAAGAGTTTGCCAAGCCTGTGGAAGATCCCCGGAAGGTCCCCGGTGCTCTGCGGGATATGAAGCGGGAACTCTATATCCAAACGGCTCTGGTGAAAAATGGCAAGCCTGCCGCCGTGATCGCCGTTCCTGCAAGTTACCGCAGTCTGGCGGAAAAGGTGAGCCATGCCGTCAAGGCAAAGACCGGTACGGCTCTCCCCATTGCCGCAGATACGGATTTCGCCCGGATGCGGGGGCTGAAACAGAATTTGATCCTTCTGGGCAACCGGGATGACAATGCTGCCATCGCCCGTTTGTACGGTTTCCATTATACCACGCTGGATGCCTGTTATCCCGGTCCGGCGGGCAATGAATTGCGGAGTGCCCACAATATTTTCGGGGATAAACACAATGTGATCTTTGCCGGGAGCAGTTCTGCGGAAGGGACCAGTGCCGCTGTGGATAAACTCCTTGCCGTCATTGCCAAAGCTCCGGCAGGCAAGACATTGGAACTGGGGTATCTCATGGATATCACTCTTGACCCCGCCAAAAAAGTCCCTGCCGTCAGCGATGATGCCAAGATCTGGGAAGGTTCCCGGGGGTACGGCGAAAAGGGGACGTTTGCATGGAACCAGTTGAGCAAGAATCTTGCCCTTTTCTATGCCACCGGGGATGAAAAATTTGCCAGGGAATTTCTCCGTCTTGCCTTCCCGACGCCGGAAGTTTCCAAAGAGCTCCTGCGCCGGGATGATGAAGCGTTCTGGGATGTCAAACGCCCGCTGGAAAGCCCCTATCACTACCGGGCGTTGCAGATGATCCTGTACTGGGATCTGGTGGAGGAACACCCCGTTTTTGACGGTGTCCGGGAAAAAGTCACCGCCGGATTCTATCAGCAGAATGCGGTAAAAGCACGCAAAAAAACCGGGACTTTTGCTCTGACCCGGATGGATACGCAGGCGGGGAACCGCCATGCCGCATGGGAGGCTCTTTCCACCTGGGGCATCGCCCAGTATTTTTACAAACACTATCAGACCAAAGACGGCGAAGACGGTTTGCGTACCGCCGAATACGCGCTGGGCTGTGCCCGGGAATATATGGCACTGGAAGCCGGATCCCTTTTCTGGTTCAATACTTTTATGGAACCGGTCATCAATTATATGATCCTGACCGGAGCCGAAGAGATGCAGGGAAAATCCTCCATGCGGGATTACTGCCATGCGCTGATGTCGCTCTCCTCCGGCGAAGAAGACTGGGCAAGCAACAGTACCGCATTCAACATGTACAGCAAACTGGCGTGGCTGACGGATGACGAAGCGCCTGTGGAGCTTCTCCGGCAGAGCGTACCGGAGGAGCAGGAATTCCGCCTCGGGCAGTCCTGGTATCCCCGGAAAGCGTACAAAAACAACTTTTTCCAAACCAGCCAGGGAAAAGTCTTCCGTCCGGCATTTTCCGGGGAAAACATGCGTTGCTTTCGCCCCCGGCCGAAAGAGAGCAACTTGGAAGATCTGGCGCAGTATTTGAGTTACCGCAAGGGCAATACCCGTCTTTTGCTGGATACCAAATATGAACAGGGCCGCAATCCTTTCCACAACTTTTCCGTGATCCGTCTGGATCTGGGCGGTATGTCTGTTCTGGCGGGGCATCACAATACCCTGCAGATTTTCTGCAACGGCATTTCCAGCGGCCGCCCCGGGTTTTTCACCGATTTCCGCAAAGGCTATGGCAAATTGGATAAGATCGTTACCGTGGATGGCATGGTGCCGGATGTGAACGATCACGACTGGAACCGGGTGCTGGTGACCTGTCAGGACCGCTGGATGCTGGCGGTGGATACTGTGACACCCCGGGTGGATATGGCGCAGTCCGTGGTGAACTGCATGTTCCAGACCCGGACCGGTAACAAACGGACACTGCTTGCCAACGGCGATGTGCATATCACCCAGGATTCCAATGGGGTTTTTGCCGCAGACGGGTCTTTCTGTGTGCAGGCACAGAGCCTCTTCAAAATGATCAACGATCACCGGAAATATTACTCCGGCTTTCTGAATTGCCCCGGCATCCGCAATCTGGAGACCGGGGATCAGACCCGGATCGAATTTGTATTGCCCAAACCCCTCCGTGCCGAAGTGGTGCTGACTCTGCGGGGCGCCGCCGGAACACAGCGGGGCAATGTGGATGTGGCTGTGGATGGCAAGACGGTTGTGAAAAATTTTCTCCACGCCAGTCAGGAGGATTACATCCTTCAGCCCCTTAAGCTGGGGACGCATGATTTTACCGCCGGAAAGCATGTGATCACGCTGACGGCATCCCATTTCCCTGAAGGCCGCGGGCTGATTACATTGCAGAACCTTTCGGTACAGGCGCCGGGGCGGAATCTCCGGCCGGAAAGCCGTTCTGCGGTGATCAGCTGCGCCCGTCCTTCCGGGCGGAATGTGGAAGCGGTAACGGGCAGTGCCTCCGGTTTTACGGAGGCGGTCAGTTACTCCTTTATGCAGCCCGGGAAAGCGGGAGAGGCGTTCAAACTTGTATCTTTTGTCCGCTGCGGCGTTC
This sequence comes from Lentisphaeria bacterium, assembly GCA_017457105.1. Taxonomy (GTDB): domain Bacteria; phylum Verrucomicrobiota; class Lentisphaeria; order Victivallales; family Victivallaceae; genus UBA1776. The sequence goes on from JAFTIA010000010.1 coordinate 12,643, forward strand.
CTGCCGCCACCGCCAGTGCGGCGCAATCGGGGCGCGAAACGGCACTGCTGCTGCCGGAACCCGCTCTTTTGACCCTGCGGGATGAAGGCTTTTTCCTCCACAGCAAAGATTTGCTTTTTGGCTACCGGGTGAACATGCCGGAATATTCCGGTGTAAACGGCATTGCCACTTTTGAGGTCGATACTGTTTCCGGCAAGCGCACCGTCCGTCTGTCAGATGGCACTGTCCGCACGGAACAGGTCAAGCTGAATGTTCCGGCTGTTCCGGAAGAAAAGATCCGGAAGATGCTTGCCGCCAAGCCCGGGCCGCAGAAAAATACCGGACTTGCAGCAAAGGAAATGAAAAAGGTCTGGGAAGTGGAAGCTCCCGGATTTACCGGGGCCGTCTGCACCTTTGAGCGGAAGGGCGAACGCTATGCGGCGGCATCCCACGGCAATGTTGTCCGGCTCTACAACTTCAAGGGCAGAATGTTGTGGGAAAGGAACGTTGGCGCCCCCACCGGAGCCATCACCTACTGGAAGTCCGCCGATCTCATCATTACCGGTTCCCGGAACGAAAAAATCCGGGCATGGAATTTTGAGGGCAAAGAACAGTGGAACGCCACAGCGGAAATGAGCAGGGAATTGATCGACAGCGTGAAATTCTACTGGTTCAAGAGTGCGATCCCCGGCGTAACGATGCTTTATACGGCAGAGCTGGGCGGGAAGGAATGGCTCTTTGCCGGCGGTGCCGGTACGGTGGAAGTATATGATGCTCAAGGAAAACTGGATTCCCGCCATTGGGGCGAATGGGGTTATACCTCCGAAGCTGCTGCCGTTCCCGGGGAAATCCGTTTTATCCGGCACATGGGGGCCAACCCCAATGTCCGTGCCGCCCGGATGGTTCAGGGGAAGATCACCGTGATCAACCGGGGGATGGAACAGGAAAAATCCGGCGGCGGTATGGGCCGGTTCGGGTTCAGCATGGTGGGCCGCTGGGGGATCTGGGCAGGTGTCCTTGCTCCCGGACGGGAACTGCAGACGGTGGAAACCCTGAACGGTGTCCATAACCGTTTGATCGTTCGGGATTTGAATGGTGTCATCCGGTATGAGGCGGATCTTGGTCCCGGTTTTGTGGCGGCCTCCACCCGGTACGGTCGGGATGCGGAAACCCGCCGCAATGTGCGCGGGATGGAAGTCCTTGCCCCGGATCAGGAGGGGATGCGGCAGATCGTTCTGGCATTCAACCGGAAATTTGTTGCGGCATTTGATCCGGAGCTGAAAGTCCGGTGGATGACGCCGCTTCCGGATCAGCCGGTGCGTTTGCTTTCTGTGGACGGCAACCGGACGGCGGTAAGCTGTGCCGACGGGCATGTTCTGCTGCTGGATCGTGCCGGACGCATTCTTGCGTTAAGGAAGTTCAGCGGACTTCCGGCAGAAATGGCGTCTGACGGAAATACATTGCTTGTTTTCTCCGGGGAAGGGCTGGTAACAGCACTTTCTCTGGAGTGAAGGCGCAGTAAAAACAGGAAATTTCTACGGCAGGACTTGCAATCTTGCCGGATGGAGTTATGTTTTCTGAAAACATACATTAAAACAAGGAATCATCATGGCGAGAGATTCAGAATACGTACTGGAGCTGTTGCTGGATTACGGTTTGGTATCGCAGGATCAGGTGGATCAGGCAAAAACCGAATCCAAAGCCGTCAACGGCAGCATTGATCCGGTGGATCTTTTGCAGAAACTGGGCTTTCTGCGGAGTTCCGACCTGACTGCAATGCTGGCCCAGCATTACGGAATGGAGATCATGGATCTCAAAAAGTACGAGATCCCGGAAGAGGTTTTGCAGGCATTGACCCCGGATATCATCCATCGTTATAATGTGGTCCCGGTCATGCGGCACGGGGATACTCTGACTGTGGCGATGAGTGACCCTTCCGATTTGGAAACACTGGACTCCATCCGTTATTATCTGGGCCGGGATGTGGAAGCGGTGGTAGCGGATGAAACCCAGCTGAAACAGATCATTGAAAAATATTATCCCGTTTCCGGCGGCAGTGTGGAAAACCTTATTGAAACGCTGGGCGAGGAATCCAACGAATTTCTTATTGAGTCCGGCGCAGACACATCCGGCGGCAGTACCATCGGGGAATCGGAAGATATTGAGGAAGATACCGCCCCGGTGATCAAACTGGTGCACATGCTGATCATTGAAGCCTACAAAGCCAAGGCATCCGATATTCATCTGGAGCCGATGGAAAAGCGTTACCGTGTCCGTTATCGTGTGGACGGTGCCTTGCGGGAAGTGGATGGTCCTCCCAAATTCATGCAGTCGAACTTTACCAGCCGTGTCAAGATCATGTCCCGGTTGGATATTACGGAAAAACGCATCCCGCAGGACGGTCGTATCCGTATGCGGGTGAACGATAAAGATATCGACTTGCGTGTATCCAGTATTCCCACCACGCATGGCGAGAGTATCGTTATGCGAATCCTGGACCGGGCCAGTATCCAGTTGGATATCCCCAAACTGGGGTTCTATGCGGACGACCTGGAACTGGTGACCGGTATCATCGGTATGCCGGACGGGATCTTTCTTGTTACCGGACCTACCGGTTCCGGTAAAACAACATCGCTTTACGCCTTTTTGAACACCATCAACACGGTCAGCCGCAAGATCATTACCGTGGAAGACCCGGTGGAATACCAGCTTGAAGGGATCAACCAGGTGCAGGTGGACCGGCATATTGATATGACCTTTGCCGCCGCACTCCGCGCCATGCTCCGTCAGGCACCGAACATCATCATGGTCGGTGAAATCCGAGACCTGGAAACCGCTGAAATCGCCATCAACGCCTCTCTTACGGGGCACCTGGTGTTCAGTACGCTGCATACCAATGACGCACCGGGTGCCATTGCACGACTGGTGGATATGGGGGTGAAGCCCTTTCTTGTGGCATCTTCTGTGCGTGCCGTGATGGCGCAGCGTCTGGTGCGCCGTATCTGTCAGAACTGCAAAAAGCCGTACACGCCAAGCAAGTACGAGATCCAGCTTCTGGGGATGAGTCAGGAATATCTGGACAGTCACCAGTTTTACAAAGGTACCGGTTGCGACAAATGCGGCAAAACCGGGTACAAGGGGCGTATCGGGATCTATGAGATCTTTATGGTTTCGGAAGATATGGCAAAACTGATTTTCCGCAATGAACCCAGTGGTGTGATCCGTGAAGCGGCGCGGCGTAACGGGATGCGTTCTCTGCGAGACGATGCTGTTCGCAAGGCCGAAGCCGGGATCACCACCCTTGAAGAAGTGATCTACACCACATTGATGGATGAAAGTTGATCGGAGTGATTTATGCTTGATACCGAAAGTATGGCACTGATTGACCTTCTGCTTTCCGAACTGGGATCTTCCCGGCCGGAATTGAAGGATCAGTTGAAAGAAGTGGAAGAAGAACACGGCCGGTCCGGAAAGCCGGTGTTCAATATTATTGAAAACTACGGGCTTTTCAAGCGGGCGGAACTGCTTGATTTGATTGCATCCAGTCAGGGGACTTATGTCTGGACGGATTATGATCAGACGGATATCCCCCGGGAGATCATCAACAAGGTGGATTATGATACTGCCCGGACCTACAAGGTGATCCCCCTTGGTGTGGATGAATCCGGGGTTCTGCACCTTGCCATGCGTAATTCGCTGGATTTCCAAACCGTGGAATCGCTGCAGTTCATTCTGAATACCACGATCCAGCCGGTGGTGGTGGATATGGATGTGCTGGAAACGCAGATGAACAAATATTATCCGGAAAAAACCGATAATGTTCATGATATTCTGGAGATCCTGAAGGATTCTGCCGAAGAGGAAGTGGCTGATGACAAAGATCTGGAGAGCATGGCCAATGAAGCTCCGGTGGTGAAGTTTGTGGATGTGGTGATGCAGCAGGCCATCCGGGACAAGGCTTCCGACATTCACTTTGAGCCGTTTGAAAACGAGTTCCGCATCCGTTACCGGGTGGACGGTGCTTTGTACGAAATGCCCCAGCCGCCCAAGAGTCTGGCGATTCCTTTGATCAGCCGCGTAAAAATTATTTCCGGGCTGAACATTTCTGAACGGCGTCGGCCGCAGGACGGACGAATTGAGCTGAAAGTCAATGGCAAACCCATCGATATGCGTGTATCCTGTCTGCCGACAAGTTACGGGGAATCTGTGGTGCTTCGAGTTCTGGACCGGTCCGTGGTGAATTTGGACCTGGATGCTCTGGGAATGGAGCCGACTCTTCTGGCAAAACTCCGGGAAATCATCCATCTGCCCAACGGGATCCTGCTGGTGACCGGGCCTACCGGGTCCGGCAAAACGACCACACTTTACTCGGCGTTGCGGGAAATCAATGTGGTTTCGGATAAACTTCTGACGGCGGAAGACCCGGTGGAATACGATATTGAAGGGATTATTCAGGTTCCCATCAACGATGCCGTGGGAATGACCTTCGGGAAAGCCCTGCGCGCCTTTTTGCGGCAGGACCCTGACCGTATTCTGGTAGGGGAGATCCGTGACTTTGAAACGGCCCAGATCGCTATTGAAGCTGCTCTTACGGGGCACTTTGTGTTCAGTACACTGCATACCAACGATGCCGCCAGTACCGTGACCCGACTGGTGGATATGGGGGTGGAACCCTTCCTGATCTGTTCCTCCCTTTCCGGTATTCTGGCGCAGCGTCTGATCCGCCGGGTCTGTTCGGAATGCAAGACAAGTTATGTGCCTACCGATCAGGACTTGAAGCGTCTGCGGATCGACCGGTCGGAAATCGGGGATCATTTGTTCTACTACGGCAAGGGCTGTTCCACCTGTCACGGGACGGGGTACAAGGGCCGGAAAGCCATCTGCGAACTTCTGGTGGTCAATCAGGAGATCCGTGACCTGATTTTTGCCGGGGCTCCCCATACCGAGATCCGGGAAAAGGCCCGGGAACACGGGATGCGGACGGTTCGTGAAGACGGTTTGCAGGCGATTTACAACGGTGAAACCACGGTGGACGAAGTTGTCCGCTACACATAAATGTTGACGGCGGGTGCGCAGCCCCGCAACGGGAGAAATGACAGATGATTGAAATGGCTGATCTTTTGCAGTTCTGCGTGGATGAGGATGCCAGCGACCTGCATATTGAGGTGGGGGCTGCCCCAAGTATCCGTTTGCATGGCGAGATTACGCAGCTGGATTTGCCGCCGTTGACACCGGAAGATACGGAGCGGCTGGTCAAATCCATTGCTTCGGAATCTCATTTACAGCAGATTCAGGCGGAAGGTACGGCGGACTTCGGGTTCGGTTTCAGCGATCAGGCACGCTTTCGAGTCAGTGCGTTCAAGCAGAAAGGGTGTTTCGGTACGATCCTCCGTCAGATCCCCAACCGTCTGCTTACTTTTGAACAGCTGGGGTTACCGGACGAGGTGAAAAATCTTTTGTGGAAACCCCGCGGGCTGGTGCTGGTGACCGGTCCTACCGGGTCCGGGAAATCCACTACACTTGCTTCGATGATCAATATCATCAATACCGAGCGGGCGTGCAACATTATTACGATCGAAGACCCCATTGAGTTCTATCATGAACACAAGAAAAGTCTGGTCATGCAGCGTGAAATCGGAGTGGATACCACCAGCTTTGCCGAAGCGTTGCGCCGGGCTTTGCGTCAGGACCCGGATGTGATTCTGGTGGGGGAAATGCGTGATATTGAAACCATCAGTGCCGCAGTAACTGCTGCCGAAACAGGACATTTGGTTTTCGGCACATTGCACACTACCGGTGCCGCCAGTACCGTGGACCGTATTGTGGATGCGTTCCCCACCAACCAGCAGGCACAGATCCGGACACAGCTGGCAAGTTCTGTAGTGGGGGTGGTTTCCCAGCTTTTGCTGAGGCGGTGCGATAAGCCGGGGCGTGTGGCGGCGTTTGAAATCATGGTGACTACGCCTTCCATTCAGGCGTTAATCCGTGACAATCAGACATTCCGTATCACATCGGAATTGCAGACCGGTGCCAAGTTCGGCATGAACACCATGGATACCCATTTGATTGAACTCTTCCGTGCCGGCAAGATCGATTACGCAGAAATGATCACCAATGCACAGGATCAGGACAGTATGATCGCCAAACTCCGTGCAGAAGGCGATTTGAAATAACCGGGGAAAGGAGACAGACCGATGCCTCAATATATTTATACAGCCGTCAATGCTTCCGGGAAGGAGCAGAAGGGCAAGATCGTTGCCGCCACTCAGGAAGAGGCGACAGAAATTCTGAAGAAACAACAACTTTTTATCACCTCCCTCAAGGATGCTGATGCCAAGAAGCGTACCGCCGCCAAAAAAGGCAAGGGCGGCATGTCCAATATTTCCATCGGGACCCCGGTCATCAAGAAAAAGGAACTGGTGGTGCTGACCCGTCAGCTGGCAACATTGCTGGATGCAGGTCTGCCGCTGATCCGTTCTTTGCGGACATTGGAGCGGCAGGCAAAGAATCCTTTGGTACAGAAGGTGTTGGGGGCAACGGCAGATACGGTGGAAAGCGGTTCCACTTTTGCCGAGGCGTTGGCAAAACATCCCAAATCTTTCGACAAGCTGTATTTGAACATGATCCGTGCCGGGGAGGCTTCCGGTGCCATGGAAGTCATTCTGAACCGTCTGGCGACTTTTATGGAAAAAGCCTCCAAAATCGCCGGGAAGGTGAAGTCTGCATTGATTTATCCGGCAGTGGTTCTCTCCATTGCAGGTTTGGTGACGGCCGGTTTGATGATCTTCATCGTGCCGAACTTCAAGAAGATCTTTGCTGAACTTCTGGGGCCGGGGGAAGAAATGCCCGGTATCACCATGTTCGTTTTGAAGGTCAGTGACCTGCTGAAAAATGACGGGTGGGTGTTCCTGGTGGGGATCGCCGTGATCGTTATTCTTTATAAACTGATCAACGCCAATAAATACGGCAAATGGGGCGTGGACTGGGTCAAATATAATATGCCGCTTTTCGGGCCTCTGATCAGCCGTACGGCCATTTCCCGTTTTGCCCGTACATTGGGGACGCTGATGTCTTCCGGTGTACCGGTTTTGAATGCGCTTATCATTGTGCGGGATACTGCCGGTAACGAGGTGGTGTCCAGTGCCATTCAAAAGGTGCATGATGCGGTGAAAGAAGGGGATGGTATCGCTGTGCCGCTGGGGGCTACCGGGATCTTCCCCGCCATGGTGATCAGTATGGTGGAAGTCGGTGAGGAAACCGGTAAACTGCCGGAAATGCTTGACAAGATCGCCAATACCTACGATGAAGAAGTGGATAACGCCGTCGGTGCTCTGACCTCCATGATCGAACCGTTGATGATCGTGGGGCTGGCTGTGATCGTCGGTACCATCGTTATCGCCCTCTTCCTGCCGCTGACCAAGATCATCGAAAAGCTGGGGTAAAACACATGCTGCTGGTGGATGCCGGAAATACCCGGGTCGCCTTTGCAGAAAGTGACGGCGTGTCGCTGGGACCGGTTCAAACGGTCCCGACGGCGGATTTTGCTCTGCCCGCAGATGCCGGGCCGGTCGCCGCCTCCTCCGTGGTTCCTGCTGTTACAGCCAAATTACGGGAATGGTCTGACATTTTTCTGCTGGAAAATTCTCATGCCGCCGCCGCCGGACTTTCGCTGGCGGAGGTGGACGCCTCCACATTGGGGGCGGATCGTCTTGCCAATGCCATTGAACTGGTGCATCAGAAACTTCTTCCTGCTGTTTCCATAGACTTCGGGACGGCGGTAAATTGCGAGATCGTGGACAAAAACGGTGTTTTCCGTGGCGGAGCCATCGGCCCCGGCAGGCGGCTGATGTACCGCTCTCTTGCCGCCGGTGCCGCCCAGTTGCCGGAACTTGCCGGAACGGTCAATTTGCGGATGGAGCCGGGATTCAATACCGCTACTACCATTGCATTCGGCGTGGATCAGGCGGTACTGGGGATGGTTAAAGAGTGGCTTTGCAGGATACAGGAATTGTACGGTTCTGTCCGCATTGTAGGTATTGGCGGAGATGCCGGGTATTATATGCCCCATATCCCCGGAATGGAATCCGGCGGAAACGATTTCACACTGCGGGGCGTTCTGCACGCCTATCTGTGCAACTGCGGACAAAAATAAATAGGACCGTATAAGACTTATAGGACTTATAGGACTTATACTTTTTTACAGAGAGCCATGTGCTTTGGAAATTCAAAGACGCATAGCTCTTTTTTTGTGCGGGCAGAGCGCATTGCGCAATGCACAGGGAGGGGGCAGTGTAAATGGACATGATGGACATAATGGACATAATGGACTGGATAGCGCATGGCATACTGTGGGCTATGTGCTCCGGAAATTCAAAAGCACATGGCACTCAGTATGCCATGTACTTCCCTCTCCGTACTACTCCGTACACATCCGTACCTATCCGTACCCGTCTTCGCTGCGCTACGCCGCGGCAAGCCGGCATTGCTCACAGTATCGGCATTGCGTTACCGGAGGTTCGAGAGCCCCATTTTTAGCGCATTTTATTTGCAAAAAAGCACAAATGGCTGTATTGTATTATAGTATAGTTGTATCCTTGTGTAAAAATGGGATGTTTTATAAAAATGAAGAATTTTTTTATTGTTTTTGCGTGTGTACTGGCTCTGGGGCTGTCCGGGGCGGAACCCGTTCCCGCGCAGGAGGAAAACTGCAACTTGCGGAATATGGGTCGTGGCGTGGTGAATGTGGTCACCTGTTTTCTGGAGATTCCCCGCTGTATGGTTTACCGGAATTGTGAAATGCCCTTCTGGGGATTGATCGCCGGTGCCGTGGATGGTTCCGGTTGTACGGTGATGCGTGCTGTTACCGGGGTGACAGATATTCTTTTTCTGGGGTTTGATTACGGGACGGCATTCAATCAGAGTTTCCGTCCGTATGTGTGGGACTCCCGCTGGCTGCCTCCGGTGAAAACGGAAGTTGAAAAATGATGAAGCGTTTGGCAGGTATTTTTTTACTTCTGGCGGCTGTTTTATCTTTGCAGGCGGCGGCACCGAAAGGGGAACGGATCGCCGTGGTGAATATGGAAACGGTGTTCCGGCAGTATTTCAAGAGCCGGATCGCGGCGGATACTTTGCGTCAGCAGTCGGAAGTGTACCGCACCTACATCATGGCAGAACAGGATAAGCTCCGGGAAGTGGAAAAGGAGATGAATGCTGCCCGTGATGCCGCACAGAATCTGGCATTATCCGCTGCGGAACGGGAAAGTAAAAAGCAGCTTTTTGAGGCAAAAGAACAGGAGTTGCGTCAGAAAAAAGCGGCGTTGAACCGTTATATGGTCGAGCGTAACCGCACGTTGAGCAATGTAGAAAAAAACAAGCGTCAGGAGATCCTTGCTGATATCCGGGCAGAGGCGGCCAAACAGGCGGTATCCGGCGGCTATACTTTTGTGCTGGACAGTTCCGGCATGACCACTTCCGGTATTCCCGCCGTGCTTTATGCTCCGCCGACGGCAGATTTGACGGCGAAAATTTTGAAATCGCTGAACGCGGTTGCAGTTCCCCAGAAGGATCCGGAGAAAAAATGAGTGAAAAAGAGAAAGCCCTTTCCTATTTTCCTGCCATGGCAGGTTGTTTCCGCGGGACGGCGGTTTTTCAGACGCTGATCGGGCACAGTATGCTGCGGACAATTTGGCATGCCGTGCTGACAGTCATTTTGCTGGGGATCGCGACTGCCGTGGTGCAGGTGGTTCGGCTGGATGATTCCATCCGGGAGTCGCTGGCGCATTTTCAGGCGGAATTCGGCGGTGTCACGGTATCGGAAGATCTGGGGGTGGTCCCTGCAGTCGAACCGGAGAAAAGTCATTACCTTCTGTTGAACCGGGGCGGTGTACTCGTATATGTTCCGGCGGGCAAAATGCCGGTACTGCCGGATAAAAGTTCTTTCCGGGATTTCCGGTACGGCATTGTCTGGTATCCTGCCGGGATCGTGCTGGCGATGCCGACGGCGGACGGGGAGCGTTATGTGGTCAATACCATGAGTTTCGGAGAAACGGTGGGAGTCCGGGAGATGTGTGACGAAGCTGGTTTACAGCAAATCCTGCAGAAGATGAAGCAGCAGAAGTGGGATGAACCGGAGGCCCTGGAGCAGGATTACAAGTTTGGACCTGCGGAAATCAAGGCGGCGGTCAAGTGGATTTCCGGAGTCGGATATTTCGGGATCTTTTTCTTTGAATCGGTTTCGCAGATTTTGATGTGTCTTTTGATTTTTGTAGGCTTTTTTACCCTCACTTCCGGCAGGAGCCGGACATTGAAATGGGGGGAACTGGTGCGAATCGCACTTTATGCCGGTTGTCCCGCGCTTGCAGTGGCGGCGTGTTTTACGGCGCTGGATCTGACGGAGATTTTGAGTTTCGGCACGGTTTATGTGATCGGAACCATTGGATTTTTTCTTGTGATCGTCAATAAAATAGAACAGGCCCGGCATTCCGGGCAGGCTTAATTTTAAGGAGAATAAAAAATGGCCGAAAAAGATGATTTTTTGAAGACTCCTGTGTGGTATCCCATATTGGCAGCGCATACTTTTCTGACCAGTTTTGTGCGTTTGCGTCCGGAAGCGATCACTGCTCTGGCAATGGGCGAGATCGTGGGCGGCAAATCCCATCCGGAAGTGGAGGCCGCCATTGAGTCGCTGCGGCAGCCTATGAGCGTGATCCCCGGCAACTGTTTTGTTTCGGTGGATACCTGCGCCCCCACGGATACGGAACGCTTTGTTTACAAGCACGGTGCTGTGTTTTCTCCGGAAAGTGCCTGGCGTTATCTGGCGCTTTCCCGCAAAGTCCGTACTGCCGCCGCCAATGGCGAAGTGCAGAACATTTGCCTGCGTTCCTTCCGCCGGATGAACCGCACCCGTGAATTCCGCCTTTTCATCAAGGACGGCAAACTTGCCGCCATGAGTCAGTATCATTTGATCCGTCACTTCCGGCGGCTGGAAGGCGACAAGATGGGTTTCCTGAAGCGGGCGGAAGATTTTGTGAACCAGATTTCCTGGATGCTGCCCATCAAAGATCTGGTGATGGACGTGTATTTTACGGCGGAACACCGTATCCTGATCGTGGATTTGAATGCCTGGGGTGAACCCACAGACCCCCTGTTGATGCGTACATGGGATCGGGATTGGTCTGAACCGGCGGGCATTGTATTGATGCCTTCTCCGGTGGCGGTTGCACGGGATTGATAGAGGGTGAGCCGATGACATTGGAAGAATTGCAGAATTGTTCCCGGGATTTCCGGGGCCGTTTGGAGCATTTGCGGGGCTTTTTGAAGATCGAGGAACGCCGGGCGGAGCGTCAGGCCGCCGAGGACCGGATGGCTGCTCCCGATTTCTGGGATAACAAAGACGCCGCCCAGGAAACTGTTTCCACATTGAGTTCCTGCCGGGCAATTATTGAGCCTTTTGAAAAAATGGGCCGCCAGCTGGACGATTTTGAAGCGGGGATCGAACTTGCCGCCGAAGATGCGGAATTTATGGCGGAATCCGAAAAACAGGCCTTGCAGATCGGGCAGGGGCTGGATCAGATGGAATTGTTGAGTTTCCTTTCCGGACCTTTTGACCGGAACAACTTTTATTTTTCCGTCCATGCCGGTGCGGGCGGTACGGAAGCCTGCGACTGGGGCTCCATGCTGCTGCGTATGTACCGCCGTTACTTTGAACGCCGGGGCTGGAAGGATGAGATGATCGACATGCAGCCCGGGGAAGAAGCCGGGGTGAAGAGCGCCACATTCCGGGTGTTCGGGGAATTTGCTTACGGCTACATGAAGGGCGAGTGCGGCGTGCACCGTCTGGTGCGCATTTCCCCCTTTGACAGTAATGCGCGGCGGCACACCTCTTTCTGTTCGGTGGATATTTTCCCGGAAATCGACGATGCGGTGGAAGTGGAGATCGACGAAAACGATTTGCGTATCGATACCTACCGTGCCAGCGGTGCGGGCGGTCAGCATGTGAACCGTACGGACAGTGCGGTGCGTATCACCCACTTGCCCACCGGCATCGTGGTCTGCTGCCAGAACGAGCGTTCCCAGCACAAGAACCGGGATACTGCCATGAGCATTCTGCGTGCCCGGTTGTACGAATACCGCCGCCGTCAGCAGGAAGAACGGGATGCCGCCATCCGCGGTGAAAAAGTGGAAAACGGCTGGGGCAGCCAGATCCGCAGTTATGTTCTTCAGCCGTATCAGATGGTCAAGGATTTGCGGACGGATGTGGAAACCAGCGATACCACCGGCGTGCTTGACGGGGATATCGAAGAATTTGTGGAAGCCTATGTGCGTTGCGGCGGCAAGCCCTCTGCGCAATAAGCTGTCCGGGGAAGGTTTATAGAGAGATGATCGAGTTGAGATTTGCCGGAGGATTGCTTCCGGCCATTGCACAGGATGCCCAAACCCGGGAAGTTCTGATGATGGCGTGGATCAATGAAGAAGCGTTTCAGGAAACGCTTGTTACTGGTTATGCCACTTATTTTTCCCGCAGCCGCCGGAAACTCTGGCGGAAAGGCGAACAGAGCGGCTGCCGCCAGAAGATCGTGGATATTCTGGTGGATTGCGATGAAGATTGTGTGATCTATCTGGTGGAACAGGCCGGCGGAGCTGCCTGTCACACGGGGCACCGCAGTTGTTTTTACCGGCGGTGCGATGCTCAAACGCAAACTCTGGTGGAAACTTCCGAACCTGTTTTTGACCCGGAAAAAGTGTATCACTCAAAGGAGAGTGCTTCAAAATGAATGCAGATTTGCGGCAGATGCTCAAGCAGGAATTCCCGGATCTTCCGTTGCGGGAAAATGTTCCCTTCAAAGAAGTGACAAGCTGGGGGATCGGCGGGACTCTGCCGTTTCTGGCAGAACCCTCCGGAGATGTGGAACTTTCTGCATTGTATAAATTTTTGAAAAAAAACCGTATCCCCTCTCTTCTGATCGGAGGCGGGACCAATCTGGCGGGGTGTGACCACGCGTTTGACGGTGTTGCCATCCGGCTGGGCAAAGGGGCTTTCAGTGCGATCCGTGTGGGGACCTGCCATGTGACTTGCGGTGCGGCGGTGCGTTTGCTGGAATTGGCAAAGACGGCGGCACAAGCGGGGCTGGGCGGTCTTGCCCCTCTGGCCGGGATCCCCGGTTCTCTGGGGGGGGCTTTGCGGATGAATGCCGGTGCCGGCGGTGCCGCCATCGGGGATTTTGTGGTCCAGCTTTGCGGATGCCGGGCGGACGGATCCATCTGGTGTGCAGACCGGGAGGAAGTGGAATTCGGGTACCGTACCAGTTCCATTCCGGAAGATGTCACGCTGACCAGTGCCATTCTGCGGCTGCCGAAATCGGAACAGGCGGCGGAAGAGGAGGCTATCCGCAACGAACTTGCTTCCCGGAAACTCCGGGAACCTGCCGGGCGGACGGCGGGGTGCACATTTAAAAATACCACTGCCGAGGACCCTGCCGGGAAATTGATCGATATGTGCGGCCTGAAAGGACTGCGTTCCGGCGGTTGTGTGGTCAGTGAGAAACACGCCAATTACATCATCAACGAGTCCGGCGATGCCACGGAAGAATCGTTGGTGGATCTGATCATAGAAGTCCGCCGGAAAGTGGCGGAAAAGACCGGGTTTTTTCTGGAACCGGAGGTGGTGTTTGCCGATCCGGAAGCGTTGGAGCGCATCCACCGGGAGGCCCCTGCTCCGAAAGTTACTGTATTGATGGGGGGGGATGCCAGTGAGCGGGAAGTTTCTCTGCGTTCCGGGAAGGCTGTTACAGAAGGATTGCGTCAGGCGGGGTATCCGGTCACGGCGGTGGATCTTCAGCAGTGCCGGATCGTGCCGGAAATGCGGGAGTGCGATGTTGTTTTCCCTATTTTCCACGGAGGATTCGGGGAAGGCGGCGATATTCAGAAATTGATGGAAGACGCTCATATCACTTTTGTGGGGTCCGGCAGTGAATCCTGCCGCTGGATGATGGACAAGATCGTCAGCAAACGGCGGATGGATGCCGCCGGATTGCCCAATGCCCCCTGGGGGATCATCACCACGGCGTACCGTGAAAAGCCGGGACACATTGATTTTCCTGTGGTGGTGAAGGCTCCCTGCGAAGGATCTACCATCGGCATCGAAAAGGTGGAAAGTGCTGACCAGTGGGATGCCGCACTGGACCGGCTCTTCAAATACGACTCCGTGCTGCTGGTGGAAAAATGTATTTCCGGGCGGGAACTCACCATTCCCGTGGTGGATGGGAAAGTCATGCCCATTATTGAGATCCGCAGTCCCAATGCGTTTTATGATTTTGATGCCAAGTATGTTTACAACAACGGGCATACGGAATATCTGTGTCCGGCACCGGATCTTCCGCCGGAATTGGAGGAGGAACTCCGGGATCTTTCGCTGAAATTTGCGGAAGTTTTCCGTGGGCGGGGTATGTTCCGGATCGACTACATGCTTGATCAGGATCTGCGGCCGTACATTCTGGAAGGGAATGCGCTCCCCGGGTGTACTGCCACCAGTCTGGTGCCGAAAGCGGCACGGCAGTCCGGTATGTCTTTTGCCCGGATGGTGGCAAGTTTGACCATGAATGCTTATTTGCAGAAGAAAACGGTGCCTTCCATATCATGAATCCGAAGATCCTGCTGCAAACCGCCCGCTGGATGTTGCGGGTCTTTCTCTTCATCCTCGGTGTTGGGACGGTGATGACCGGCTGGGGGTTGTGTCAGGAGCCGGAATCGGCGGAATTAGGGGTGCTTCTTCTGTTTGCCGGGGTACTGCTTCCCGGCGGGGAGGGGCTGTTTTATCTGTTGAAAGAAGTGGAAAAGAGAGTGAAATGAAAAGGTTTTTTCCGGGGATCCTGCTGGGATTGCTGTTAACGGGTTTTTTGCACGGGGCCGCTATTGGAGAAACGGCTCCGGAATTGGATCTTGGCCCGTGGATGCAGGGGGAAAAATTCCGTCTGGCAGAGATGCGGGGCAAAAAAGTGACCGTTCTCCATTTCTGGAAGACCGGGTGTCCGCCCTGTGCCAAATCGGTTCCCATGATCAATGAACTGGCGGCACTCTACCGGAACAAGGCGGCTTTTCTTGCCATCGGAGCCGGGATGCCGCAGGAACTGCGGCGGGAAAAGCATTGGAATGCTTTCCGCTGCCCGGTGGTGTCGGACAGTTTATTGAAAACCGTCCAACTGTATATGCCGGAAAACCGTTCTTTCCCCATGGATGCTGTGATCGGCAAAGACGGCAAACTTCTGTGGTGCGGCCCCACGGCTATGCTGGCGGAAGTTCTTGGCTCGATCATGGAAGGGAAATATGACCTTGCCGCCGCCGCTTCTCTGGACCGTTTCAACCGTGAAATGAAGAGTGCCATGGATAAAAAGGCCTATGAAAACGCATTGCAGATCCTGCGGGCGCGGCGGAAAGCGTTCCCCGGCGATACCATGCTGGCGGTAGCAGAGGCCAATATCCTTGCAGGACACTGCAAAAAGACGGACGAGGCTTTGCAGGTGTTGGATCGGGAGATCGCCAAAGCTCCGCAGTTGTATATGCTTTACCAGTCCAAAATGGAGATTTTGCGGCACACGGTTCCGCCGGAAGATCCCCGGCGGCTCCAACTTTATCAAGACATTGCTTCCGCCTTCCGGAACCGTCCCCGTTTGCTGATCCAGCTTGCCTCCGGGATGATGCGGCAGAAAGCGGGGTCGTATGATTTGCTGGGGGTGTACCACCTGGCTCATGCGGCGTATCACTCCCCGGCCGTCCGGGATAAGGAGGAGCGGGGCAAAGCTGCTGCGGCACTTGCCCGGATCTATTACTATATGGGGATGCCGGAACGGGCAATGATCTATCAGGCGGAAGCGGCAGACTTGCTGAAAAAGACCTCCGAAGCCCGGCGCAGTGCCAATGATCTGGCGTTTTACCGCAGTACCCTCATTGCCGCCGAAGCAGTGAAGAAACTGGAAGCAGAAAAAAAGAAATAACAGTCTATCAACGCAATACAGAAATGGAATGATTTATGGCAGACTTTCAATGTATCCGTGACCTTGCCGCTTTTCTGGCGGCGCAGTACGAAAAATTTCCCGCCGATACGGTGATCCCGGCGGAGCGTTGTCCCGGCGGGATGACCGGTGATATTACGGTCAACTGTTTCCGCTTTGCCAAACTTTGCGGCAATCCGGCGGCAGTGGCGGCGCAGACCGTGGAATTTTTGCAGAACCATGCAGATGTGGCGGCCGCCGAAGCGGTGAAGGCTTTTGTGAATATCACCCTCAAGCCGGAAGCGTTGATGCGGGACACTGTGGCAGATACCGGACGCCTTTTCAAAGAAGGGCTTCTGCCGGAAAAGGAACGGCAGAAGATCCTGATTGAATACTCTGCCCCGAATACCAACAAACCCCAGCATCTGGGGCATGTCCGCAATAATACGCTGGGGATGTCGCTGGCATCTTTGCTGAAACGGGTGGGGAACGATGTTACAGAGATCAATCTGGTCAATGACCGGGGTATTCACATTTGCAAATCCATGATCGCCTATCAGCGGTTCGGCAACGGCATCACGCCGGAAAGTGCCGGGATCAAGGGCGACCATCTGGTGGGGAATTTCTATGTCCGCTACAATCAGGCACTTTCGGAAGAAATCGCCGCTTTGCGGCAGGCCCGGCCGGATCTGGCGGACAAGGATGATGAAGCTCTCTTCCTGGAAACGGAACTGGGTGCCGCCACCCAGAAAATGCTCCGGGACTGGGAAGCCGGTGATCCGGAAGTCCGGGCTTTGTGGACCAAAATGAATGGCTGGGTTTTTGACGGTTTTGCCGCCACCTATGAACGCATGGGCATCCATTTTGACCACACTTATCTGGAAAGCCAGACCTATCTTCTGGGCAAGGACACCATTGCCGAAGGGTTGGAAAAGGGCGTTTTCCGGAAGCGGGAAGACGGGGCGGTGATCGCCCCCCTCGGGAAGATCGGCGATAAAGTGGTTTTGCGTTCCGACGGGACCAGTGTTTATATCACGCAGGATATCGGGACAACGCTGTTGAAATATCAGGATTACCAGCCGGAATCCATGGTCTGGGTGGTGGGGGATGAACAGAATCTCCACTTCCAGATGTTGTTTGAAATCATGAAGCGTCTGGGCTACAAGTGGGCGGAAAATCTGTATCACCTTTCTTACGGCATGGTGAATTTGCCCACCGGCAAGATGAAGAGCCGCGAAGGAACTGTGGTGGATGCAGACGATCTCTTTGAAGAAATGGTGCAGATGGCAACAGCCAGCTGCCGCGAACATGCCGGGGAAGGCGTTTCCGATGAAGAACTTGCCGCCCGGGGCGAAATCATCGGCATGGGGGCTCTCAAGTTCATGCTGTTGAAGTTCAATGCCAAAACCACCATGATGTTCGATCCTGCCGCCAGTATCCGTTTTGAAGGGGATACCGGGCCCTATGTGCAGTATGCCTGTACCCGCATCCGTTCCATTCTGCGGAAAGCGGCGGAACGGGGGATCGCTTATGCGGCGGACAAGGTGGACTGGTCCCTTGCCGGTGCGCCGGAAGAAAAGGCTCTGGCGGTGACGGCGGCGTTTTATCCTGCGGCATTGCAGCAGGCGGCGGCGCGGCGGGATGCATCCGGGCTGGTGGATTATCTCTTGAACCTTGCCAAAGCCTTCAATGCCTTCTACCGGGAGTGCCCGGTACTGGCGGCACCCACGCCGGAACTGGCGGCGGTGCGTCTTGCCATGGCGGCGGCTGCCGGCAGTATTCTGGAAGACGGTTTGAAAACTCTGACCATCGGCGTTCCGGACGCCATGTAATAAACTGCGCAGATGATACTTCCCTGTACGGTACAGGCGGAGCCCGGCTATAATTCCTGGCCGATGATCCAGACACTGGGTTCCAGCCTGATCTGTGTTTACAGCAAAGGAAAGGCTCATCTGATCGACGAGCCCTGCCGGGGTGTGTATGCCCGCAGTTCTGCCGACGGCGGCAGAACATGGGGCGCAGAAAATCCGGTCTGTAATTCCGGAGAGTTCGGAGAAGTTGCCACCGGCAAAGGGTATGACAGTACCGGTGCGGCCCTTTTCTGGGTACGGTGCTGTAAAGCGTGGTCTTTCCCAACGGCGATGCACCATGAACTTTACCGTACTGCTGACGGAGTCCATTTTGAAAAGATTTCCGTGCCGGAATTACAGCCTGTTCCCATACAGATCTCGGATATCTTTTCCATGCCGGAAAAGGGGGAACTGGCGGCTCTCTGGTTTGCCGGGGATTATCAGGGGGGCGATAACAACTCCTGGGGGATGCTGTTCAGCAGAGATGACGGCAGAACATGGACTCAACTTGTGCTGGAAGATCATCTTCCGAAAAAGATGTGGCCCACGGAACAGTCCGCTGTTTATCTGGGAAAGGGCCGACTGCTTGCCATTGCCCGCCGGGAATCTGGCCGGGGGGAAGACTGCGAAATGAAAGTTCAGTTTCAACTGGAATCTTCCGACTACGGCAGGAGTTGGAAGAAATATCTTACCAATATCAGCGATATACAGGAATCCACGCCCAGTTTGGTTTTGACGGATCATGGTGCAGTCTGCAATTATTATTATCAGCGTACCGCCGGACTGCTCAAGCGGCGGGTGGCAAAAGCGGATTCGGTTTGGGGGCATCCGGCAGACTGGCCGGAACCGGAGATCCTGACCTGTGGCAGTAAAGAAAGTTATCATGCCGGAAATGTGAATGCTGTTGCGGCATCCGGCCGGCACATGATCGCCTTTTATTCCGGGAATGAAAAAGATACGGCGGTAATGGTTTTCCCGGCAGATATGCCTCAAGGCGTGTAAAGAGTGCGGGCGGCTGGCGCAGCACATGGCGCAATGCACATGGTGTGGGCAAGGGAAACGGACGACTACGGACTTCTACGGACTTCTACGGACGATTGGCACATGGCTGTGTGGGGGCTATGTGCATTAGAAATTTCAAGGCGCATGGCTCTTACGCATCTTGCGCCCGCGGTATCGGCATTGCGCAAATCTTCCACAGCCTTCAGCAAGGCATCCCTTCAAAAATATTTTATACTTTCTCTTGCAGAAAATCGAAAACGGGTGTATAATTCATGCAGGAACATTTTTTGAGGAAAGGATTTTATTATGGCAGTGACCCGTCAACTTTCGCTGTTTTTGCAGAACGAAGCCGGCAGTTTGAATAAGGCTTGTCAGGTTCTTGCGCAGAACAATATCAATATTATTACTCTTTCGCTGGCGGATACCCGGGAATACGGGATCCTGCGGCTTCTGGTGCAGGATCAATCCAAAGCGCAGGAGTTGCTGACGCAGGCGGGATTTGTGGTCAAAGATACCCCCGTACTGGTGGTTCCTGTTGCCGATCAGCCCGGCGGTCTGGCGGCGATCCTTGCAGCATTGAATAAAGAAAATATCAATGTGCTTTATATGTACGCATTCCCCTCCGGCAAGGACGGTAAAGCGTTGATGGTCTTCCGTTTTGAAGAGCCGGAAAAGGCTTTGACTGTTCTGGAAAATGCCGGATTTGCCACGCTGGAGGCGGGCGACTTTTAATCGGTATGCGGGAAACTGTGTTTCCAGCGGCGCGCCCCGGATTTCATCAGCGGGTGATACGGGGCCGCTATTTCCCATGTTTCTGAACCGTCTTTCCGGAAGTTACAGACCGCTACCCAGATGCGGCGGCGGCGTTTCAGGAAGAGCCGGAAATTCCCTTCCGGATCGGTGTCACAGCCGATGATATACAATTCGCCGGTGTCTTTGTTTTTCAGCCATTCATCCAACTGTTCCGGGTATTCCGGCCAGGTGTTATATTTTGCCCGGTATTGTTTGCAGGCATCCAAAATGGGCGGGCTCAACAGGAGAAAACGCTCCCGGTTATACTGTTGAAACGAGTGATAACCGAAATATTTTCTGTCCAGCCAGCAATCCAGTACCATGTAACTTGCCGTCAAAAGCAGAACGATTCCCCATGTCGCCCGAAGGATCTTGCGGGAAATGCCGGCTGGAACATTGCGCCGCCACCCGATCAAAGCCGATACTGCGCAGATCAGCAGAAGCCCCGCATAGATATACCACGCTTCCGGCGGACGGTAACGCAGTTTTTCCAGACTGCAGAGGAAGAGGATCCCTGCATAAAGTGCCGGGAAGCGGCAGGCGATTTGGCAGGCATTCCGCCAGTTTTCTCCCAAAAGATATCGTACCGCCAACAGGGGGATGGCAATGGATACGGTCAGCCCTGTCAGCGTTTGCCACAAAGGGATCCCCGGAAGCGGATCGGACCACCCCCAGTAAAAGACCCCATACCCGCCAGCTCCGGAAAAAACAGTCAGCAGGAGAAAGAGGACGCGTTTGAGCCATTGCCGGTCCGGTTGCACGTTTCCTTTGTCCCGGCAGAAAATACCGGTAAAAAAGAAAAACCACAGCCAGAAGGCAAAGATGTGGCAGAGGAGCAGAAGCCCCGTCAGTATGTTTTCCATCATGGAGCGTTTGGGTTGCAGCCAGAGTGCCGCCAACCCCAATCCGGCGATACTGCCGCAGAGCAGTTCCAGAGAACCAAAGACTGCATTGCTCCCCGTCCATCCGGCAAGGTCGATCCCCTGAACGGTCAGACCTGCTGCCGCCGCAAGCAGGGAAGAGGCTGCAGGAATTTTTCTGCTCATATTTTAAATGAATCCCGCAGACCGTCGCCTACCTGCTGGAACATGCGGCGGAAAGAATCTCCCACATTCAGGAATTTCTGCAAGGCCCCGTCATTGTCACCGGAATCACGCCGCAGATAAAAATCGGCGATTTTCAATGCGCCCCAGACCGCACTGTACCGGGGATCGGCAAGATCCGTCACGGCGCCTACGGCATCGGCGGGGCGACCCACCCGGACGGTGCTGTGGAATACATCCCGGGCAATTTTTTGCGTTATGGGGAACAGGGCTCCGCCGCCTGTCAGAACAACACCGCTGTTGACCAGCCCCAGCACTTCCGGATCGATGGCGGAACGGATGATTTCCAGCAATTCCCGCAGGCGCAGGTCAATGATCGTTTCAAAACTCGCCGTGGGGATCCGGCGGACTTTCCCGTAGGTCGCCGGGATATCCATAAATTCCTTTTTGTCCCGGATCGCTGCAGAAAGTGACCCGTCTGTTATCATTTTCAGGCATTGATCCTGGGATAATTCCAAGCCCAGAGCAAGGTCGTTCACCACATGCATCATGCCCACCTGAAGTTGCCCGCTGGCAAGAACGCCCCGGTTGAATTCCAGTTGATAATTGGTCACCCCTGCACCCAGATCCAGGAGCAGAACACCATTTTCCCGCTCCTCCTGCACCAGCACTCCTTCTGCTGCGGCCATGGGAGAAAAGACCAGTTCGATCCGCTCTTCAAAGCCGGAATTGTGCAGGATCTGGCGGAAATTTTCCATGCGGTTGGCGATTCCGTGAACGATATGCACCCAGGCTTCCAATTTATCCGCAGATTGCCCGATGGGATCCCGGCGGCGCAACCCGTCATCAATAACGAAAAAAGATTCTGAACTGTTCAGAAGGACCCTGCCGTTTTCCAGACGGCATACCCGGGCGTTGTTATGGGCCCGTGCCCGGTCGGCCTCGGTCACTCTGCCGTCCGGCGAATCAATGGTGACAGCTCCTTTGCCCGGGCAGGATTTGATATCGCATCCGCTGATGGGGACCATCAGTATGGAACAGTTGTTCAGTTCTCCGCCGGACATGATGTCTGCATCGTTCAAGGCTTTTCCCAGATGGTCAAAGACTGTATCCAAACTGTCGATTTCCCCTTTGACGATGCCGGTGGCAGGGGCTTCCCCCTTGCCGATAACGCTGAGTGATCCATCCGGAAGAGATTCTCCCAGAAGAACACAGATCCCGCTGCTGCCGAATTCCACTGCGCCGACGATAGCCCGATTCCGAAACATTTTTTCATTCTCCGTTGGTGCCGTCTTCCCTGCTGAACGGCCATTTCCGGCGCAAATACGCCACTATCTGCTTATTGTATCCCGGTGATACAGTTTCCTGTGCAATGGAGAGCAGAAGTCCCACTGCCGTCAGACAGCTGAGCATATTGCTTCCCCCGTAACTGATGAATGGTGCAGGCATTCCCTTGGTGGGGAAGGCCCCGCAGATCACTCCGATATTGATGATCGCCTGAAGGGTGATAAAGATGGTGAGCCCGAACCCCAGCAGCATTCCGAGCCGTGAGTTTGCATTCAAACTGATCCGCATCCCCGCCCGGCAGAAGACCGCATAGGCAATAACAACGGAGAGCATGGCGATCAAGCCCAGTTCCTCCCCGACGATGGAGAGAATAAAGTCTGTGTGTGATTCCGGCAGATAATGGGCTTTCATCCGGCTTTCCATAAATCCCACCCCGTGCCAGCCGCCTGCACCGAGAGCAAGGAAACTGTTCCATAATTGATATCCGGTTTTGGTCGCCACCTTTTCCGGATCAATAAAGGAGAGCAGCCGGGCCCGGCGCATGGGGTCACAGTTCATGATATAGAAAAAGCCCGCCACTGCCGCTACTGCAGGCAGCCCCACCCAGCGGGCGGGAAGTCCTGCCGCCAGCAGCATCAGAAAGACCATGGAACTTGCCAGCACCGTGGTGCCGAGGTCTTTCCCGATCAAAATCCCCAGCAGAACAGGAACCACATAAAGACAAAGGTTCAGCAAGCCCCCTTTCCACCGTTTGAGTTGATGGAAGGTCCGCAGATTGTCCGAACAATATTTTGCCGTGACAAGTGCCAAGGCGATCTTTGCAAATTCCGAGGGCTGGATCCCCACCTTTCCCAAGCCGGGGATCCGGAGCTGCAGCCAGCGGTGTGCCCCGTTGACCTCTTTGGTGCATAAGGCTGCAAGCAGAAGCAGAAACACGATGCCAAGCAGAACAGGTCCCCAGGAAGCGACCCGGCGGTATCCCAGAAGAAAAACCGTGATCCCGGAGCCCAGTCCCAGGATCAGCCAGAGGATCTGCATCCGGAAATACTTGATCCCCGCAACGCCGTAACTGGTGGAATAGAGCATGGTAAGCCCGAAGACCAGAAGAAGGGTCGTTACGATCAGCAGTGTGCGGGAGGCGGATGCTGCCGCATTTTCACTGCCGCCCAGAATTTCTCCCGGGAGTTTTTCCGGAGCCGGCATCATTTGTACTCTTCCGATCATCTCTCTTCCGCCCTTTCTTTGACAAAGATCCCCCACATCTGCCCGCCGTATTCCCACACGGCGGCGGTGGAAAACCCTGCATCATACCGTCCCCGGACTTCCGATTGCAGTTCTTCCGGAGAAAATCCTTCAAAAGGAGCCACCCGGCAGACCGTAACAGGGTGCCTTGCCGGTTCGCAAAAAATCAACAGCCGCTCCCCCGCTTTGCCCGCTCCGGCAATACGGAGCCGGGAACGGGCCAGAACGTTCCGGATCCGCTCCGAAACGCTCCGTTCATCCAGTGCCAGTTCATCCAGCAAAATACTCAACTGCCGGAGCATGAATCTTACTCCCAAACCTCCCGGACGCCTTCCTGAATGGCACGCCCGGCAAATTTCCGGAGCAATTCCGGGTTGACCGCATATTCCGGGGCAAGTTCAATATCGGCGATCCGGCTGCCGTCGGCTTTCCGGACGGCAAATCCGGCACTTTCCAGCACCCGGGCATCCCGTTCCAAGAGCATTTCCCGGCAGCTTTCGGCAGAGTCCACCCCGGTGCTGTTTTTGGTGGGGGCAAACATGCCTTCCCGGTTGCCTTCCAGAATCACGGTTTTTGCCGCCAGCGGCAGTGCATCAAAGATAAAGGATTCCAGTTTGACGGCATTGGGTTCTTCCGGTTTCACCAGTGTTCCGTCTGCATCCATGCAGGGGACTTTTTTGTCCGCCCGGTGCCACGGGAGCTGCAAACGGCCGCCGGAAGTCAGACGGCTCACAAAATCCCGGCTGATCACATGGATGGCAGGGCTGCCGGCCACAAAGCGCAGAGAGCCGTCTTCATTCCGGCTTTCCGCCAGTTCTGCGGGCAGATCGCTGTATTCAATGATCTGTGTCCGTCCGCCGGTCACGCAGAAGTTCCCCAGTTTTTCGTAAGGATTGGTTTTGGGGAGCATGATGGCACTCATTTCAGAGCCTTCCAGCAGATGCAGTCCCAGAAACAGGGGGTCGATCATGGGGGCGAGGGGGTTATCCACCTGAAAATAGCTGATGACATCGCAATTTTCCTTCTCCATCCGTGCCAGTGCGCCGCTGGTTTTCAGTGCAAGCAGAGTCCCGCCATGACCATTGGGGGAGAGGGAAAGGGAATCTTTGGCTCCCAGCAGGAGTTTCCCGTCCCGCCCGAAGGCAGGCATGGAGCCTTGCGTAAAGAACATCACCCTTTCCGGATCCAGTCCGAAATAGTTGTTTTCCCTGAAAAATGCCCGGGTGGGGCCATCGTTGATCACGCTGGTCATCAGATACCAGGTGATGGGTTTGCCGTATTTTTCCTGCGCGGCTTTGATGGTTCCTGCAAAGTAGCCGAAGAGGCTCCGCCCGGAAACCGGCCCGATGGGGTACGTCCCTTTGGGGCCGTCAAACCCCAGCCGGGTCCCCTGTCCGCCCGCCACGGTCAGCATACAGACTCTTCCGGAACGCAGAAGTTCCTCTCCGGCGGCAAATGCTTTGGCATAGTACGCTTTTTCTGCTTCATTCCGGGGATGTGCAGGGAAGAAGGGGGCGGGCGCCAGATCTGCCGGGATCGCTGTTTCCGGCCGTTTTACCACATAGGCAGCGGCAAGATCGTTCAGCTCTTCAAAATCCAGTCCGGCAAGCTGTCCGGCAAGTTGTGTTTTCCCTGCTTCATCCAGCTCATCCCAGAAACGGAAAACCTGACCTTGACCGGCATTTTCAGCGGTTTGGCGCAATTTAGCAATATCCATTTTGAAAAATCCTTTCAGGCTCAAAAAGCCCATTGAAAAATCTGCGATAAATCCATTGCATACTGTAATCCACCACGCCGTTTTTACAAGTCCCGAAAGGGATTTTCCGGAGAGAAAATATGCAGGTTTTTCCGGCAGGGCAATGATCCGGCAGACTTTATTTGTCTGACATTTTTTCCTCTTGGAATTTCCGGTAGCCTGCAAGGAAATTCTGGCAGTTGGAATACCCGCACTGGCGGGCAATATCCGCAATACGGAATTCGCCGGAGTGTATGATGGATTCCGCATGACGCATCACATTTTGCAGATAGTACTGCTTTACCGATTTCCCGGTGACTTTCCGGAAGAGAGAGGTCAGTTTCCGGCGGCTCATTCCCACGCTTTCAGCCAAAGCATCCAGTCCCGGATATTCAAAGGGCGGCCCCGTCAACTGCCGGATCACCGGATACAGTTCGCCGCAGGGGATCTCTTTCCCGAAAGGAGCGGAGCCGGAGTTTTCTGCATAGCCAATGAGCATCCCCAGGAACTGCATCAATAACCCGTTCCGTATTAACTCTTTCCCGCTGGAAAGTTCGCCATTTAAGTCTGAAAGCGCGTGGAGGATCCGGAAAAAATCCCGGCGTTCTCTTGCGGGGATCGTCAACTGCCGGACCAGTTCCGGCGGTACCGGGCCCGTCCAGCGGAAGTGCAGAAAACAACTGCGGTAAGGTTTGTTTTTGCTGACTTTGTATTCATGGGTCTCGCCGGGGAGGACGATATGCACATTTCCCTGCCGCAGACGCCATGCGTGACCGTTCACAATGCAGATCCCGGTCCCGGATTCAATGCAGTTGATATGCAGCTGATCCCAATGGACATGCTGCGCTGTATTCATTTCCGGTGCCGCCTGAAAGCAGTTGACATGGGTACACTCGATCTCCCGCCCCAGACGCAAGGCAAAGTCCGCAAATTTTTTCATGTCAAATCAGGGGGCAAGCTGCCCAGTGGTTGTCGTTGACCTTCTGTAATTCCGGCACATTTTCCGCACAGGATTCGCAGCGGCAGCCGCACCGGGGCGCAAAAGAGCATCCTTTGGGGAGATTCCCCGCATCCGCCACTTCCCCCGGATTGGGGGGCAAGGTACGCATGGTGGGATCCGGGATCGGTGCCGATGCCAGAAGCAGTTTGGTATAGGGATGCCGGGGATCTTCAAACAGTTCCTCGGTGGGGGCGATCTCCACGATCCTGCCGGCGTACATGACCGCCACCCGGTCGCAGATATGCCGTACCACGCTTAAATCGTGTGCCACAAAGATGTAGGAGAGCCCGTGGGCATGTTTCAAATCTGTCAGAAGATTGATCACCTGCGCCTGAACAGATACGTCCAGCGCAGACACAGCTTCATCCGCCACCACCAGTTTGGGGTTCATGATCAGTGCCCGGGCAATGCCGATACGCTGCCGCTGGCCGCCGGAAAAGGCGTGGGGATAACGGGTTTTGTGTTCCGGTTTCAATCCGACTTCAAACAAAATCTCATCCACCCGGTCTTCCAGTTCGGAACCTTTTGCCAGTTTATGGATCTGCAGCGGTTCGGAAATGATCTGCCCCACTGTCATGCGGGGATTCAGACTGGCAAAGGGGTCCTGAAAAATCATCTGCATGGATTTCCGTAATTCCACCAGATCCCGGTTGTTTACGGAACCGAGTTCCACATACCGGTCTTTTTCGTAATTGAAAAATGCCTGACCACCGGTAAATTCCAATGCCCGCAGGATCGTCCGGACCGTGGTGGATTTCCCGCAGCCGGATTCCCCCACCAGCCCCAGTGTTTCATTGGGGAAAAGGTCAAAAGAAACCTTGTTTACAGCCTTGACATCCCCGATCTTGCGCCGGATCACGCCCTGATTGTAAACCGGGAAAAATTTGCACAGATCCCGTACTGCCAGCAGCGGGAGTTTTTCACTGTTCCCGCCGAATGCTTCTGCTCCTACCGTATTCATGCGTCCTCCATCCTGCGTTTTTCTTCCAGAAGCTGACGGATCCCGGCGGCACGGTAACAGCAGATCATCCGGCCGTTGCCCATATCCGTTTCCGGCGGCGGTTCGCCGCAGTCGCAAAGTCCCTTCTGGGCAAAGTCACACCGGGGGTGGAAGGGGCACCCCGGGGGAATATCCAGCAGACTCGGTACCGATCCGGGAATGGACGGCAGACGGTCTTTATTTTTGCTCATGCCCGGGAGCGAGCGCAAAAGCCCGAAGGTGTACGGGTGCAGAGGATCTTTGATGATATCCACTACATTGCCCTGTTCCACAATTCTGCCCAGATACATCACTGCCACCAGATCCGCCACCTGCGCCACCACTGCGAGGTCGTGGGTGATCAACAGAACACTGTTGCCGGTTTCTTCCTGCAGACTTTTCATCAGAGCAAGCACCTGCGCCTGAATGGTCACATCCAGTGCCGTGGTGGGTTCGTCAGCGATCAGCAGCTGCGGGCGGCTCAGCATGGCCATGGCGATCACGACCCGCTGGCGCATCCCGCCGGAAAGTTCAAAAGGATACTGCCGGAACCGCCGTTCCGGTGCGGGAATCCCCACGCGACCCAGCATGGAGATCACCTGCTTTTCCGCTTCCTGTTTGCTGATTTTCCGGTGCAGATAAAGAACTTCGCAAAGCTGATTGCCTACGGTGTGGACGGGACTCAACGCCGTCATGGGTTCCTGAAAAATCATAGAGATCTTGTCGCCCCGGATCTCATAGAGTTTGTCGTCTTTTTCGCTCAAAGAAGCAATATCCACCGTGGAGCCGTCTTCGTTATGAAGCAGGATTTGACCGCCTGTGATTTTGCCGGGGTGCTGGATCAGCCGCAGAATGGAGTAGCTTGTCACACTCTTCCCGCAGCCGGATTCCCCCACCAGTGCCAGAAACTTCCCCCGGGGGATCTCAAAACATACATCGTTGACCGCCCGGGTTTCCCCTTCATCGGTGAAGAAACTTACCCGGAGGTTCTTGATTTCCAATACATTCGGATTCATCGACAGCCCCTCCTTATTTGGATGCGTAAGGATCGGCCGCATCCCGCAAACCGTCCCCGAGGAAGTTGAAACACAACACCGCAAAGACCAGCATCACCACCGGCGCAAGAAGCCACGGATAGTCGATGACCGCTTTTACATTCATGCAGTCCTGAAGCATGACCCCCCAGCTTACCACCGGCGGCCGCAAGCCCAGCCCCAGAAAGGACAGACTCGTTTCCCCCAGGATCATCCCCGGCACCGTCAGCGAAAGGGACACGATGATGTGGCTGGTAAAGCCCGGCAGAAGATGCCGGAAAAGGATCCGGCTGTGGCTTGCCCCCAGAAGCCGCGCAGCCACAGCGTAATCTTCCTCCCGCAGACTTAAAATTTTCCCGCGAACCACACGGGCAAGACCGGTCCAGGAGAGGAAACTCAAGGTCAGTGTAATGGCAAAATACATTTGCAGCGGATCCCAGTCGCTTGGAACTGCCGCCGCCAGTGCCAGCCACATGGGCAGGTGCGGGAAGGAGTTGATGATTTCGATCAAACGCTGGATCACCGTATCCACCTTGCCGCCGCAGTATCCGGAGATCCCCCCGATGATGATCCCGAACATAAAGGACATCAAAACCCCGATCAGCCCCACCGAGAGCGAAATGGTCGCTCCCTGCACGATACGGCTGAAAATATCATATCCGTAACGGTCCGCTCCGGACATGAAATAAACATAGCGTCCGGCGGCATTGTTCACCGCCGGAACTTTCGACAGATCCACGCCGAAGAAATGGCGGTCCATTTCCCACAAGCCCCACAATTTGTAAGATTTTCCTTTCACAAAAAAGCCCAGAGGTGCATTGTTTTCCGGCGCACTGACATAGAAACTTTGCAGTGTCACAGGGTCGATCTGGCGTTTGACCCCTTTGGCATACAGTCCCAATTCTGTATTGAATCCCAGCCGGTGCGGCGGGCAATAACTGTAATCCAGATTCCGGTCATACTTGCCGTAAGGCGAGAAGAAGGGGGCGAAGATCGCCATGGTATAGAGTGCCACCAGAAGAAAACCGGAGGCCACTGCCAGTTTGTGTTTCTTGAATTTCAATGCCATCAGCTGCCGCTGATTGAGCATATCATACGTCAACTCTTTCGGGGGTGAAAACCAACTCATTTTGCGGAACCTCCTCCTATTCTGATCCGGGGATCAATGGCAATAAGCAGTAAGTCACTCACCAGTGTGCCAAAGACCGATAATGTACTTAAAACCATCAACATGGAGCCTGCCATGTTCATGTCCTGACTGAAAAGTGCGCTGAGCATCAGGGGCCCCACCGTGGGCAGGCTCATTACAATAGCAACAATGGAACTTCCGGAAATCAGCCTGGGGAACAATCCGCCGATCCCGGAAATAAAGGGATTCAATGCCAGACGCACCGGATATTTGAAAAGAAGTTTCCCCGGCCGCACCCCTTTGGCACGGGCGGTGATCACATAGGGTTTCCGCAGTTCATCCAAAAGATTGGCACGCATGATACGGATCATCCCTGCCGTCCCTGCCACGCCTACCACCAGTACCGGCGCCCAGATGTGCTGAAGCATATCCAGCACTTTGGCAAGATCCCAGTAGGGCTGAATGGCGTATTGGGCGGAAAAGAGGCTGTTGATCCCTGTAAGTGCCATCAGAATCAGTGCCAGCAGGAAGCCGGGGACACACATCCCCAGAAAACCCACTACCGTAAAGAAATAGTCTGCAACAGAGTATTGCCGTACCGCTGAATAGATCCCGATGGGCAATGCCACTGCCCAGGTGAAAATGATGGTGAAGAAAGAGATCAGCATGGTCAGCAGGATCCGGTCGCCCACCATGTTATTCACAGATTTTCCGGTTTCCATGGAGTACCCCATGTTGCCCTGCAGAAGTCCCTGATCCGCCCGGTCACCGGTGACAAACCAGGTGAACCCCATCCAGTACAGATAGCGTTTCCATGCCGGATCGTCAAAGCGGAAACGCTCCCGCAGATTGCCGATCTGTTCCTGGATCTCTTCTTCGGTCATGCCGGATTCCTGCAGCTGCACGATGCGGTTGGAGAGGTAGTCCCCCGGAGGCAGCTGGATGATGGTGAATACACAGACCGAAATGATCGCCAGTGTCGGCACCATGATGACCAGCCGCCGCAGCACAAACGGGTGACGCATGGCCACCAGTGCCAGAAAGAGGATCACAATCCCGGCAAAACACCAGCGGAGAAGCGTGGTCAGAAACGGCGTTTTCGCATTCTGTGCCGGGAGGACATCGGCTTTCAGGATCTGGGCCTTGGTATCTTCCTCGGTCCCTTTCTGGAATTGGATCAAACTGAAGGTTTCCGGAGCGGTGTTGCCGGGGGTGTACATCATGTATCCCTCTACGGCTTTTTCCGGAACATTTTTCAGGTCGTTGGAGACCACCACGGTTTTGGGCGGAGCGCAAGCCGGGGTGATGGTCCAGACATTTTCTGCGGCAATATCCGTCAGTTGTTTGATGCAGCTTTCCCGTTCCGCCGGATCCATGGTATAGCGGAAACGGTCATAAAGTTTGACCGCCTGATACATGGCATGATCTTTGGGGAGCTCCACACAACCGGGGTTGCCTGCCCGGGGATCGCCCCGCAAGCCGCCGGCGGCATACCACTTGTGCCATCCTCTGCCGTATCCGGCCCCGGCATCATTGATTGCCAGTACCCGGCCGGAAAGCCGGGGCAGATTTTCCGATTCGCTGGACCAGACGGAAAAGTCCACATCCCTGGAACTGTTCCGCACATTCAAAAGCGGTCGGGAGAGGGATTTATAAATGCACCGGATCCCCACCTGTGCCCAGTTGTCCACCACAAATTGTGCCGGACCGGCACCGGTAAAGTCGGTGAAATACAAATAGAATACGGGGACCCGCCCTTTTTCATCCACACGGAATCCGTCTGCGGAGCGTTTGGCAGGATCCATCCCCATTCTTTTCCACACAAGATCCAGTTTGCGGTTGGCTTCCGCCGGATCAAATTGGGTGTAAGCGTGCCGCATCCGCACCGAAGGATAATCGGAATACGGGCCGGGATCCACCTGAACCGGTTCCGCCTGACCGGAATAGACGGCCTTAATGATCGTATCCCGGTCGATCGCCAGAGATAACGCCTGACGGAACTCTTTGTCGGCAAGGAGTTTTGCCTTTAATCCGCTGGCCTTGTCTGCCGGGGTGACAAGGCGGTTCAGGTTGGGGCTGATGAGCCACTCACTGCGGGACCCGGCAAGCCAGCCCCGGACAGAGTAATTGTTCTGTTTGGATAATGCGATGTATTCCGCAAAGTTTTCAAAACGGATGTAGCGGAATTGCATGGTCGCCCGTCCGCTGGAAACGGACATGGGCATCATCAGCTGATCCACGCCTTCCAGCTGGATGCGGTCGATGTACGGCAGCTGATTCCCGTGTTGATCCACCGCAAAATAGTAGGGATTGCGGATAAAAGACAGGGGGGAAAGCTGGTTTGCCCTGCGGATGATCCACTGATCCAACCGGGGAAGCTGCGGATTCTGTGCGCTTTTCATCAGGCCGTAAAGCGTTCTCAAACTTGACATGTTGTACCGCTGACGGAGTTCTTCCAGCCGTTTGGGGTCGCCGAAGGCCGGGTGGAACTGCCTCAAATAATGCCTGGGATTTCCGACAGGGTGGTAGGCAAGCTGTTCCAGAAAGTCACCGCGGGGAACCGGGAAGATGAACCGGACTTTGTGAGGGCCGAGTTTTTCCACTCTGCCTTCCAGATCCCCCATCCGCAAAACCGTGTGCGCCTTGCCGGAAGTGTTCAAAGCGGTATTTTTGTATTCATCTTCATGCCAGTAAAGAATATCGTCCGCCGTAAAGGGGTGGCCGTCACTCCAGCGGATCTTCCGCAGAGTGATGTCCCAGATGCGGCCATTGTCATGCACCTCGTAACTTTTGGCGATATGGGGGACAATGGGGTATCCCAAAGGACTGAAACGGAAAAGTCTTGCGTAAGTCATGCGGACCATGGCGGCATACATTTCCGTCCCGCTTCCGGCAACGAACTGTACCCATACCCCGCCGTAATGATGCACATTTTCCAGCGGATTCATCACCACCGGTTCCGGGCCTACACGCTGTGCCACGGGCGGCAGGGCCCCTTCTTTTACAAGATCCTGCAAAACAGGGGCTTCATTCCGGGGGTACCAGCGGGGGAGTTTGCCGTCCTGAATGGCTTTTTCCACCATTTCCCGGGAGGCATCCGGATTTTCGGCAAAGAATTCAGCCGCCTGTTTTTCTTCGGCTGCAGGAACTTTCTGCGCCACAGCGTAGCGGATATTTTTCAAACTTTCCGGACGATAACAGATTTTCTGTGTTTCCGCAATTTCCTCCGGCGTATGATCTTTGCCTTTTTCAGAGAGAGAGGGCGAGCAGAGAAGGGAAAAAAGCAGCGTTGCCGCCATAAGAGTAACGAATGCCAGCAGAATACCTGCGGCAAATTTCCATTTGGGTGTCGGGCGTACGATTTTCTTCTGCATATATTACCTGCTGTTTACTGCGCTTTCTGTACTTTATACCATTTCCTTTGGAAATGCAAACTTTTTCAGGGGAAAATACGCAGAAAAAAACCGTATGCCGGAAGGATCCCGGGCATACGGTTTTGCAGAGATGAAACGCAAGGGATCAGCGGCGTTTGCGGTGATGTCCCCGGTTGATGTTGGTCCAGCGGCGGTGAGGCCACATCCACTGTTCCGGCTGTTCGGCGATCATCTTTTCCAGCGCAGTGGTACACATCTGGCAGATGACTTGTGTATCGTGTTCCTTATCTCCGGTGGGCTGGTATTCAATAAGCGGCCCCAGAACGAGCTCAAAGGAGAAATCATCCCCGATACGGCGGGTCAGTTCCGGCACGATGGGGATCCCTGTTTTCAGGTGGAGCAGTGCCGGAGTCCGGTGGGTTTTGCAGGGCTGACCGAAGAAAACCGTATCCACCCCTTCATTATGGGCGGCGTGCTGGTCGATAAGCAGCGTGGCATGGCGGCCCTCTTTCTGCAATGCCCGCAGCAGACGGCGGACAGCGGTGGCATCCCGGTCCACCAGTTCATGGACACTGCTCCGGCGGTGTTCCAGAATTTTTTCCCCGATGAGGGGATTGCTGAACGGCCGCATGATGGAAAGCATGTTATGGCGGCTCTTGTCTGCAAACGCCGTCCCCGCCACTTCCCAGTTGCCGTAGTGGGCAGTCACAACAATGGCGTGGGTTTCTGCCGGAGTCACGCCATCCGGCGACATGATCCTGCGGATGGATTCCGGATCCCCGGCAAGTTTGATCTTGGCTGGATCGTACATTTGATCCATTTTTACGATCTCCACCACCAGTTTGCTGAATTCCTGATAACATTTTTTGGCAAGAGTGACCGCTTCCTCTTCGGATTTGGCCACCCCTGCATGGATCAGGTGGCTCAAGGTCCTCTGCCGGGTCTTGCCGCCAATGGCGTACAGGATCCGGAAGAGAAAGGAGTTGATCTTCAATGCCGTTTTGAACGGGACGGCGTGAACCGTTTTATAAAGCAGGAGAAAACCCCAGTATTCCACCAGGATCATCCATTTGGGTTTGGTTCTTTTCATAAATTTTTTACCAGGGTTGCAAGTTCTCCGGCGTGGCGGATCACCCATTCCGGGCCGGCGGCGGCCATGGCACCATTTTCATCATACCCCCATGCCACGCCCACGACCCGGAGCCCGGCTTTGTGTCCGGCTTCCACATCAAGACAGGTATCCCCCACCATCAGGCAATTTTCCGGGGAAAGACCGTACTTTTCCATGGCCATTTGCAGATATTCGGCTTTGGTCACCTTTCTTTCCGTAATGGAATCTGTGGCGTAAACATCGGTAAAGTAAGGCATCACGCCCCGCAGTTCCAGGATTTTCAAAGTGGGGGTAAGGCGTTTATTTGTTGCGATAAAAAGTTTGATCCCGGAAGCGTGGAGTGCTGCAAGGGCTTCCGGGACCCCGTCATAAGCCGTGGTTTCCGGGAAGCCGCAACTGTCATAAAACGCTTTGAAGGCGGCCACGGCATCCGTGATCTCCTCCGGAGTGATGCCCGGCTTGCACTCTTTCAGACTTTCCACCAATGGCGGCCCGATCCGAAGTTTGGCGGGGTCAAAAACCGCCCCCATCCGGGCAAACACATGCCGGTATGTCGTCAAAAGGTCTTTCACGGTATCAAAAAGAGTACCGTCCAGGTCAAAAAACACTCCGCGGATCATTTTTTGCTCCGGCCGATCCCCCGTTCCCGACAGGGTTCCTGCGGAAAGGGGGGATGGGCTTTTTTCTTACTTATTGCCGACAGCCAGACCGTTTTCGGTCATGAAACGGTAGCTCTTTTCCACGGCGCCCTGCATTTCTTCGGTGCAGTAGTCCAGTTCCACGATCACGGCTTCCACCTGTTCCGGTGCCGCCGCCATCAAATCTGCGATGGGGAGCGTGCCGGTGCCGAGAGGCATCAGGTCGATCTTCATATCCAGAAGACCATTGACCATACCGCCGCCGCCAGCCTGCTGACGGCACTGACCGTCCTTCATGTGGAGCAGAATGGTGTCTTTTGCAAATTCCTTGAGCATGGCCACCGGATCTTCCTGACCCTTGTTGGTGGACCAGAAGCAGTCCATTTCGTACTTCACATTGGGGCAGAGTTCCCGGTAGATATCGTACTTCAAACGGCCGTCGATGCGTTCAAATTCCCAGTAATGGTTGTGCTGGAAAAGGGTGAAGCCGTTCCGGGTGAAGATCTCGCACATTTCGTTGGTGATGTCCGCCGTCTTTTTGATGGCATCCAGATCTTTGAAATCATCCGGGCCGTAGCCGCAGACGATTTTGTTCAGACCGAGAATGGAGGCGATTTCCATACATTCCCCGGAGTTTGCTTTGCCGCGGGCCCAGGGGGAATGGCTGGAAACCATATCCATGCCCAGATCCGTGACCATCTTCTTGAGTTCCGTAGGACGCAGATCCCAGAACCCCGCCGGTTCAACATATTTGTAACCGATGTCTGCAACCTTCTTCAGGACGGCGACAAAATCTTTGGCGGCATACTCTCTCAACGAATACAACTGGATACCAATGGGTTTCATTTTTTCTTCCTTTTTGTGTTCTTTTTTGATGTGCAACTGCACTGTTTGAAAATAATATACTATATCTTCATTATTTTACCAATTTTTTTCATAACAAAAGTCACGGAACAGATTTTATTTGGCTTTTTTCACCTCTTTGAGTCGGGCGGCCTCCGGGCGTTCACGGTAAAAGTGATCCAGCGGATAACAGCCGGAAACCATGCCGTGCCGGGGAGCTGTGGTGCAATCCCCGAAGGTGCGGCAGATGCGGCAGCGATCCAGAGGTTTGTGCGCCAGTGTATCGGCGCAGATCTCCGGATAGGAAAGCACCATGCGCCCGATGCCCACATAATCGGCTTCCCCCGCCCGCAGGACCGCTTCCCCCACATTAGGGAGATAATCCTGGAAACAGGTGTAGCCGGAACCCACGATGGGGACTTCCGGAACGAGCTGTTTGAAAAGTTTCACCGCTTCCAGATGCCGTGCCGCCTGAATCAGGGGATGGACCGGCGGCGGGTATCCGTCAGACACCGCGTAATAGGCGGGCCGCTGGATATGGACATTGTAATAGGGGCTGCCGATGGTGGCGCAAATCATTTCCAGCCCGTGATCCCGGTGCGCCATGCGGACAAATTCTGCCGGTTCTGTAAAATCCCAGCCGTACCCGGTTCCGTCGCCGCCGAATGCGTAGGGGTAATGCCCCTGCCACTCCATGGGTTCCCCCTGACCTTCTGCATTTTTGATATAGGGGAGAAAGTCTGCCAGACTCAACCGCATGGCGATCCGCAGTCCCGGCGCGCAGGATCGGATGCCTTCGGCGGTTTCCCGGAAGAACCGGGTGCGGTTTTCAAAACTGCCTCCGTAATCTCCCGGACGGTCCACCGCACTCAAGAGTTCGTGAGCCAGATAACCGTGTGCGTGTTTGATATCCACAAAATCGAATCCGGCTTTCTGCGCCAGTATTGCCGCTTCGTGGAATTGGACAATGGTCTGCCGGATCTCTCCATCGGAAACGACGCAATCCGGCGTGCTGTGGAATTTTTTATCCAGCAGAGGGTGGCTGTATGCGGTACGGGATTCCAGTCTGGCATCATCATTGGGGTGGGCGTAACGGCCGGAATGGGTCAACTGGAGTCCGATGCACAAATCGTCTGCCGTCCCGAATTTCCGGGCGTGCACCCGGCGCATTTCTTCCAGCAACCGGGCGATTTTTTCGTATGCGGCGGGAGTCATGGTCAGCTGGCGGGTATTGCTTTTTGCCTCGTGCATCACAGCGCAGGCTTCCACGCCGAAGAGGAGTTTTGCGCCGCTTTCGGCAAAATGGAGCCAGCGGCGGCGGGTGAGTTCACTGGGGGAGCCATCCGGTTCGCAGTCCCACCCCTCCATGGGGAGGATCGCCCAGCGGTTGCCGATGGTTTTGCCGAAACAACTGTGAGATTCCCCCAGCTTCAATTCGCCGGAAAGATCCGTACAAAAAGGTACATGGAACTCCTGTTTCTGCAGAAATTCCTGAAAAGACTCTGCACTTTTGAACGAGGCCACTTTTTCAAAATCAGCCATATCAGATTCACTCCTTCATTCTGAATAGATCTTTTTGTTGCGGAAATCCGCCCAGACATTTTCAAACCAGTCATCGGCTTCCGGAATGGGACGGCAGGGGATCCAGCGGGAACCGGCTCCTGCACGGGTCACAAGCTGCTGATCCCGGAAGGATTCATTTTCCGGCATGAACCGCCATTCACTGCCCAGTGCCGGGTGGATATCCCGGCCATTTACAGGATCCATCACCATGGCGGACCCTCTGGAACCTGTTCCGGATGCCATCTGGAATGCAATGGCTTCCAGATAAACGGCGTGGGCGTAACACAACTGCAGATTCCGCAGGGCCTCCACGGTATCCCTGCGGGTTCTCCCCCGGACTCCGGCAGATTCCAAACGCTGATATTGCGCCCATGCCGCATGGACGGCATCGCCGATCTTTTCCGGACGGCGGATATGGGCTCCGTAAGTACTCATCCGTGTTTGCAGTTCCTGCCGTTCCTCCCGCCAGTGCCGGGGCGCGGATTCTCCGGCAAGTTTCTGCAGTCCGGCACAGGCGGCTTCCGCCGTTTGCAGAGCCGATTTTTCATCCAGCGACGACCCGCTGTAAACATTGGCAATAAATTCCGCACAGCGGAACGCTCCCACCTGTCCGGCATTCAGTGCCGAGCCTCCCGGCCGGGTGACCCCGTGGGACCCATTGACTTCCCCGATGGGGAAAAGGTGGGGGATATTGGTGGATTCGTACCAGATATTGCCTGCCAGACCGCCGTTATTGTGCTGACTGCAAACGGCGATCTCCAGCATTTCCCCGGCAAGATCGATGCCGTGATCCTTGTAAAGATCCACCGCCCCCGGGTTCATGTGGAGCAACCGTTCCAGCGGCGTGCCGAAACAGGCCCCCGATTTTTCCAGATAGGTACGGGATTCCGCAGAAAGTGCCGCAAAATCCAGCCCTTCCGGATTGCTGCGGAAATCCAGCCAGACCCGGCGGTTGCGGATCACTGTTTCCCGGTAAACCAGAATGTCTATCAGCGAGGACCCGTCCGGGAGTTTCCGGGTGTCAAAGGGCCACTGATACCCTTTCAGGAACACCATGGAGTTCATTTCCCCCGTGGTGGGAAAATATTCCCGCAGAAATTCCACAGCATCGCTGCCGTCCTGACCGGTGGAAATAAAACGGGGCAAAACCTGCATGTAGGTCCCGGAAACGTTCCAGCGGAATTTGATGGAGGCAAGCCCATACTGGGATTCCGGGAGAGAACACCCTTCCGCCCCCGCCTGCAATGCCAGGCCGATGGCTCCCGTGTGAACTGCCGGGTAAACGCTTTGAGCGTACAATCCTCCCGGTCCGCCCACGGCAAAAACCACATTTTCCGCCTGAAAATATTCAAAATCACCCTTGTCTTCATCCAGAAGACAGGTCAGAACCCCTGCCGCCCGGCCATCGTGCAAAACAAGCTGCACCGCCACCCGGCGTTCAAAAACGGGGATTTGGCGCACTTCCACTTCTTTCATAAGGGCGCGGCACATTTCCCGGGAGGTGTACGGTCCGCAGCTGGTGGCACGGCGGAGGGGATCATGGTCTGTCTTGTATCCGGCAAATTCGCCGTAGGCATTGCGTGGAAAGGGCACCCCCAGATTCACCAGATTGGCAAAGGCCCGGACGCTGTTCGCCGCCTCCACCAGCGCAATATCGCCATGGGCGGAACTGCCGCAGAGGGAGCGGGCAAGGGCATAGGGGGAATCCGCATCTTTGCCGCAGATCCCCAGTTTGTAATAGGTCTGCTTGTCACTGCCGGTATTGATGGAGGTGCCGCACTGCAAGCCTTCGGTGATCATGGCCACACTCTGCACCCCCTCTGCACGGAGGCGCAATGCCGCAGTCAACCCGGCTGCACCGCTCCCCAATACAACGGTATGAAATTTCCGGATCTCCATAAAAAGCCTCCTTACAAACGCTGGATCTGCATACCGCCATCCACGTTCACCACCTGCCCGGTGGAGTATGCCAGATCCCCCCGGACAAAGGCGGCGGCAACTTTGGCCACATCTTCCGGGAAACCCCAGCGGGGCGTAAGGGTCAGGCCATCGGCGATCAACTGATCATATTTGGCGGTGACCACCGCTGTCATATCACTCTTGATCACGCCGGGGCGGATCTCATAGACATTGATGCCGAATTCCGCCAGCCGGACGCTCCAGAGTTTGGTCGCCATGCCGATACCTGCCTTGCTGATACAGTATTCCCCCCGGCTGACACTGGCGACTTCCGCCGAACAACTGCCCACATTGATGATGCACTGACCGGGTTCCCGGTGGGAGATCATGTAGTTTGCCACAAGCTGGGTAAGGAAATAAGGCCCTTGCAGGTTGATGCGGATAAGCCGCTCAAAACTTTCCTCCGTTGCCTCCAGAATATCCATCCGTTCCAGCGGGGCGACTCCGGCATTGTTGATGAGGCATGTCACTGAACCGAATGCCGCCACCGTGCCTTCCAGAAAGGCTTTCCGCTGGCCGGCATTGGCAACATCACACTGGAAATAGGCGGCTTTGCCCTGATATTTTTCGTGGAGTTCAGCAAGTTTGCAGGTCATTTCTTCCGGCGCGACCCGGCCGCAGAACGCCACATTGTGTCCTTCGCTCAACAATTTTTCCACGATCCCGGCTCCGATGCCCCTGGTGCCGCCTGTTACCATAATAGTTGCCATTGTTCCAGTCCTTTTTTACTGTTGAAGATATCAAGTGGAATATAGCACCGGAAATGTAAAAAACAACCGTTTTTTCCGGGTAAGGATCATAAGGGGGGGCTGTGAGGCGGCGGCCATTTTCCGGAACAGACTTGCTATTCTTCATATTCCGGCGTATATTATGCTGTGCAAAGAAGAAAGGTCCATTTATGCAGCCCCGTCTTACAGCCAGTCAGGAAGATTATTTGGAAGCCATTGCGGAATTGATCGCCGTGGAGGGCCATGCTCATACCAAGGATATTGCCGATAAACTGCATGTAAAGATGCCCTCCGTGACCGGTGCGCTCCGGCAGTTGGAAAAAAGCGGCTGTATCGAGTACCGGACCAATTATCCGGTGCAGTTGACCGCCGTCGGGGAGGAATTGGCGGCAGATATCATGCGGCGGCACCGTGTTCTGAAACAGTTTTTCACCCACGCTCTGGGGCTGCTCCCCAGTCAGGCGTCGGAAACTGCGTGCCGTATTGAACACCTGGTGGATGCCGGGACGATCCGGCGGCTGGGGATCTTTACAGATGCCGTGATTTCCCGGACGGATGCCGCCGCGGTGCGGCGTTTTCTGGCAGAGGCTCTTGCTATGCAGGAAGATCCGGAGAAAAGCCGTTGGCAGGTTCTGCCCGCATTCAACCCCGGGGATCATGCGGTGATCCGCAAAACCGTTCCGGATGGCGGACTTGATGAAGGCGATACGGTTTCTGTGGAAGGGTTGACGATCGACCGTGCCGGACTGCGGGTCCTGCGGGATGGGGTTTTGATGATCCTGCCCTTGAAGGATGCGGAAAATATCTGGGCGGAACTCTGCTGACCGGGCGTATATCCTTTCTTGAAAATATGCCGGGCAGTGTTATATTTCTTTCAGACTTTTTTCAAGTTAAAATAAGGATTGCAGAATGACAGCACCTCAAACAGAAAATGCCGTGCCGGAAAAAAAGACCTGGTCCATCGGGACTCTGGTCTATGACCGGAAAGCCCTGACCATCCTCTTTGTCCTCCTGCTGATCGGGGACCTTGTGTGGGCATTGCGTGCCCGTACACTGGGGCCCATTGCCCAGCTTCTGCTGAAAAATCACGGATCATCGGACTTTTTCAATGCCCTCATGCTTTCCAGCATCCCCACTGCCATGGGGATGCTTATGGGGCCGGTCATCGGCTACAAGTCGGACCGTTACCGTTCCAAATGGGGGCGGCGCATCCCCTTTATCATGATCAGTACGCCCATTACTTTTGTGGGGATGATCGGGATGGCGGCAAGCAAATATCTTGCAGGTCTGCTGCAGTCTTTCTGCCCTTCCATGACACTGGATGTGGCGGCATTGTGGATTTTGAGTATCACATGGATCATTTTTGAAGTGGGGGTGCTGGTTTCAGCGGGGGTGTTCAATGCGTTGATCAATGATGTTGTTCCCCACAGCTTGCTGGGGCGGTTTTTCGGACTGTTCCGGATCGTCAGTCTGCTGGTGGGGGCAGGGTTCACCTACTGGTTCTTCGGGTATGCAGAGGCGCATCATGAGGTGGTGTTTGCTGTGGTGGCTGTGGTGTATGCCATCGGGATCACCGCCATGTGTATATTTGTCAAAGAAGGGGAATATCCGCCGGTGGAGCAGGGCGGACCCGGGCGGCGGAGCAACTTTGCCATTGCGTTTGAGTACCTGAAAAAGTGTTCCTCCTCCCCCTTCTACTGGCTGATGTTTTCCCTCATCATCGTGATGGGTTTTGTATGGATGCCCAGCGGCACATTCATTGCATTGTACGCAAAAAAACTGGGGATCTCCATGGATTATTACGGAAAGATCGTCAGTTACAGTTATATGACCAGCATGATCCTGGCATACCCGCTGGGAATGTGGGTGGATAAATTTCATCCGCTGCGCTGCTGTGCGGTCGTAACGGGGGTCTATACCGTCATGACATTCTGGGCAGGGTTCGGCGTGCATGACCAGACTTCCTTTGCCATTGCCCTGTATTTGCAGAACATCATTGCCGGGGCGTATTGGACGGTGAGTTCTCCCCTGCAAATGCGGCTTTTCCCCCGTTCCCAGTTTGCCCAGTACGGCATTGTGGGCGGGACATTGAGCAGTATTCTGCACATTCTTGCCTATCCCCTGCTGGGGAAACTGCTGGATGCCAGCGGGCATAAATACGAATACGCCTTTTTTGCGGCATCTGCGCTGGGTGCCGTCACTCTGGTTCTGTGGGTTCTTTTCTACCGCAAATTCAATGAATACGGCGGCCTGAAAAATTATAAAGCTCCGGAATTCTGATCCGGTCCGGAAAAAACAAACCCTCCGGGAACTCCGGAGGGTGATTTACAGCGTGCCATGCACACTGTGGACTGTTTCCTGCAAAAGAAGATCATTTCCCCTGCATG
Source organism: Lentisphaeria bacterium (assembly GCA_017457105.1). Classification (GTDB taxonomy): domain Bacteria; phylum Verrucomicrobiota; class Lentisphaeria; order Victivallales; family Victivallaceae; genus UBA1776. The sequence continues at coordinate 54,304 of JAFTIA010000010.1, forward strand.
TTTTCTTCGTAATACTTCACCACGTTTGGCACGATGGGCTGGATCAGTTTCCGCATGGCGATGGCATATTCACGGATCTCATACTGGGCGTGTTCACTGTCCCGCAAACGCATGAAGTGGAGCAGATTGGAGAGATCCACCGTGGCCCAGAATGTGGTCATCATATTCTGGGGAAGCACCCCGCGGGCCTGTTCACGGCAGACGCCGGCAGCCAGCAGTTCCTCATACAGTTTCAGGGCGTTGCGGTTGCTTTCGTCAACCATGGCGCGGAGTTTGGTATCTTCAAAATCCGGATCGGCAAAGGATGCCTGCCGGTTGCTTTCCGCCTGACGGCGCATTTTTTCCGGGGTGTAGAAATCGATGTCGATTTCAGTGTACCGGCGGGAGATCTCGTTATGACTCCAGGTCCGGTGACGGTGCCACTGACCGCGCACAAAAAGCGGACAATGCACGCTGAAAGTAAAGACCACATGTTCCAGCGGGCTGGTGTGGCGGTTTTCAATAAGGTAATTGAGCAGTTTCACATCCCGTTCATCCATGGTGCTTTTCAGTTTACCGAAAGACACCCGGGCGGCGTTGACGATGGTGGATTCCGTGCCGAGGTGATCGATCAGGCCGACCCAGCCCTGACCGCCGAGGACTTTTACATGATTTGCGGGGGGGATGTTCAGATGTTCCATTTTACTTCTCCTGAATCATTGTTATTATTGTTTGGACCAATTTTTCTACACAAAGAGTCATTGCCCGGGAAGCGTCTGCCCCGGATGTATTTTGCAAATCAGCTGTAAAAATGCGGCGCTGTATTTTTGCCCCCGCCGCCAGTTCTGCCGAGAGAACCGCCTGACTGCGTGCCAGATCCAGTTCAAAACGCAAAATCGTGACGCTGATTTGCGGGGCATCCGGCGTGACCGGGAAACTGCCTGCCAGATAACGGGCAAGCAGAGATTCCGGATCCTGCACCCAGCTTGCATGGGATTCGCTGATCCGGTTGTCTGCATGGCGGCAGAGCATTTTCCGCCCTGCGGGGGAAAGGTTGCGGATACGGCTGAATCGGCAGCTGTATCCGGTCTGTTTTGCCGCCGGAGCCAGATCGTAAGCCTCATCCGGGCGGGGTGCCGGATGTTGCAGAAGCCAGCAGCCGCCGGTTGTTAAAAGGATCGTCATGGATGCCAAACACCAAAAGATTTTTTTCATTTTGCCTCCGCCTGTTTGGGAATTTTCAATTTCTGACCGATTTGAAGAACGCTCCGGGGAGTAAGAGCGTTGGCTTCCAGAATGGGCTGGATCTTCTGGGAACTGCCGTAATAATGCCGTGCAATGCGGCCCAGTGTATCGCCCCGTTTGATTTCATAAATAGAATATCCTGCGGATGCCGCTGCTTTTTTTACTGTAACGGCGGCGGGTTGCTGTACTTTTGCCGGAACGGCCGCCGGAACAGCCGCCGCCGTCTGGATTTTTCGGCGCAAATGGGTCAATTCCTGCTGCTGCCGGAGTGCCAACTGGCGGAGCGAGGCATTTTCTTTGACCATTTTTTCCAGTTCAGCCGCGGCATTTTGGGCTTCATTCACCATTTTTTCGCTGATGCTGGCACATTTGCGGCGGGCTTCTTCAAGCCACATTTGCACATTTTCCCGCTGGTCAGAATCCGGGGCAAGGCGCAAATATTCCCGGTAGTGATAGGCCGCCCCCACCGGGTCTTTCAAAGATTCATCATAAAGCGATGCCAGTTTGAGGTGGATCGCCGCCTCTTCCGGGAACGCATTCAAATACCGGCGCAACTGCCGTTCCGCCGCCTGAAAATCTCCTTCATCCCGGCATTTTTCCGCCAGGATCAGACGGGGATCTTCCGCAGATTTTTCGCCGCATCCGGCAAGGAAAAGTGCGGCACACACCGCTGTCAGATATATGCAAAATTTCATTTTGCCGCCGTCCTTAATGCCGCCAGTCCTGCCACTGCGGCGGTTTCCAGTCTTAAAATCCACGGGCCGAGAGAGATACCACATGCGCCCGCCCGGATCATTTCAGCTTCTTCCTCTTCCGTAAAGCCCCCTTCCGGCCCGGCTAAAAAAACGGCACAGCCATTTGCCGGAACTGCCGGAAAGGGCGTTCCGGGGGGCGTGACGGCCCCGAAATAAAGGCTTTTCCCCGCCAGAGCCAGCAGTGCCGCCGTCAGAGAATCGTGCAGATGAACTTCCGGCAGAAAGGGATTGCCGGATTGTTTGCATGCTTCCTGAAGGAGTGCGGGCCAGCGGGAGGAACCTTCCGGCTTGGCAACAGAACGGGCACAGTGCATCAAATGGATTTGAGCAACCCCCAGTTCCGTTGCCTGCTTGAACAAAGTATCCAGTTTCTGTCGGCGGGGTGCGGCACAGCAGAGGATCAACTCCTGCGCCGGACGGGGGGCGGTTTTGCCGGACTGAAGTTGAAGATATTTATCCTGTGCAACTTCCGCAAGTCCTATGCCGCCTTTGCCGTCCAGCACTTGTACCACATCTCCCGGGCGGGCGCGGAGAATGCGGAAGAGGTGCGTTTCCTCCTCCCGCTCCAGCCGGAACTGTGCGCCGTTTTCCGGCAGATGTTCAACCCAGAAACTGTGCATGATTTCTCCGGATCAGACGGCATCCCGGTCTTCAGACCATTTTTTCAATTTGGCTTCCAGATCTTTCAGGCCGCCGCCCAGCATGGTGGATGCAAAGGTTTTGAAATAGGCTTCCCACGCTCTGCGGAAAAGTTCCAGAAACTCCATCCGTTCCTGAAAGCGTTCATCCGGGGCAAGCATTTCGCCGTCAGGAAGTTTCAAGCCGCTGAAGGCAAAGCGGTCCGCATCAAAAGTCCCGCTCCAGATCTCCTGATTCCGGGCAATGGTGAAATTGGCTTTTTTCAGCTTTTTCCCGGTGGCAAGGGCGGCTTTTGCCTCGGCACTGCGCTGGGGGCTGTTGCCTTTTTTGACCACGGTTTCTTCGGCACCGTTGGCTTCGCCGGAGTCGGCAAAGACCAGCGGAGCTTCGATCAGAAGTTCAAATTCGCCATCCTGCCCCAGATCGGCCTTGCCGCCGTTTTCGCTGAAATACCAGAGCCAGGTAAGGAAATCCCTGCCGATGACCGGTTCCGCATCCCGCACCCCGCAGAAAGAAACGGTGGGGAAGGCACTTTCCGTGGTTTGGAAATCTTCCGCCAGAATGTAAGCGGGGGTCCACTGGAGAGGTTCGATTTTCAGCGTTTGCTGGAATTGCTCAATAAAGAGGTCGATGGATGCCTGTGCCGCCGTCCCCAGATAAAGCATCCCGCTGGCAGGATCCAGCACAAAGGGGATGTTGGACAACATGGGCGGCATCATGGGGAAAAGTTTTTCCACCGCTTCCTGTTTGATCTGTTTACGGACTTTGGACGGCACAAAATCCGCCTGCTTTTCGGTCAGATACGCCTGTTCATCCTTCCGGCAGACTGCCTGAAGGAGGGAGGCGGGGACCTGCCGTTTGGCTTTCCGCAGCATCATGGAGATCATGCGGCCCTTGTGGATGGACACATCATTGATGTCTGAATCCAGCACATGGCGCGCCACCCAGCCCAGCTGGGGGTCATCTTCCGGATTTTTGCTGACACTGTCCAGCGTTCCGGCACGGCGTACGGCAAATTTTTCCACCATATCTTCCGGGAGTTCATCCGGGATATGGAAAAAGGAAACGGTAACACTTCCATTATCAAAAGGCATTTTTTTCTCCTGTTTTACACACTTTTCTTTACATATAAGGAAATGTAACACTGGAAAAGAAAAAGTCAATTTATGGAAAGATTTTCAATGGCATTTTATGTGGTTTTTCGGTGAAAAAAACGGAATTTTTCAAAAAAATGCAAAAAAATTGAAAAACCGGGTTGCATTTTTCAAAAACGGGCTTATATTAGTAGCATTGAGTTCCGGCATAGCTCAGTCGGTAGAGTAGGTGGCTGTTAACCACCCTGTCACAGGTTCGAGTCCTGTTGCCGGAGCCATTTTTTTTGTCTTTTTTTCCAAAACTTTCCCCTTTTTTCCCTCTGTGACTTTTGCTGGCGGGTTGTGATTTTTTGCGAACCGTTCTTTTTTTTGTTTTTGCCTGTAAATTTGCAAAATCGCCGGAGGCACTGTTTATTGGGCGGCACAGAACCAAAAAAAGGAGGGGAAAAATGTGCCGATCACCAATTTTTTGTATCCTTGTTGTCTGCAGTGCGTGTGCCGTATGGGCAGCTCCGCCGGATGAGGAGGACAAAAGTGTCCGGAAACTCCATTTTATCCAGGATGATGCCCAGGATTATATGGTGTCCAAACTGTATGAGCTTAAATACGCTCAAGCCAATGACCTCGTCCCCTTTGTGCAGGGCATGATCATGCGCTACAATACCAATTCCAGCGCAGGAAGCATCACTTACGGAACCAATAACAGCCAGATGCTTGCAGTGACCTGTCCCGTGAAAATGATGCCTTATGTGGATGATTTTATCCGGCTGGTGGACCGCCCCGTGAAACTGGACGGCAAGATCCCCGGGGAAATCATTCAGGGGACCGGCATCACCCGGGCGGTTTACCGCCCCAAATACCGTTCCGGCGAAAATATTTTGAATGTGCTGGTCAACAGCGTGATCGGGGAGGGGCCGTGGAGTTCCGTCTATGCGTGGGATAAAAATTCCAATCAGATCTATTGGAAAGACAATTCTTCCAATACCGCTTACGTTTACCAGTTTCTTGCTTATCTGGACCGCCCTGCGCCGCAGATCCATTTTACCTTTAAACTCTACGAAACCCGGGAGAGCGATCTCCATGATATGGGGCTGGAATATCTGGCGTGGAAAAACGGGCCCGGTATGAATATTTTTCAGACGGCATTTCAGTCGTTCAGCATTTCCAGCGGCGGTTCGGCGGCTTTGCAGGCCATGTCGGGACCTCTCGGTGGATTTTTTGCGGCACCGCAATTTGATGCCAGTTTTATCCGGCTTCTGGCGCAGTCCGGCAAGGCGCATTTACGGAATACAGCTTCTTTGACCTGTACCAATTCGGATTCGGCGGCGTACTCCATTTCTTTCAGTCCCCAGTTGCAAAACATCATCAAAAAGGATTCCGACAAAACCTTTGTGACCACCGGAACTGTGGCGGAACAGCCCGCCCAGATCGCCTTGACCATCACCGGCCCTGTGGTCAATCTCCATTACGGCCAGCCCCAGCAGGGATACCCGAAAACGGAGGCGTTTGAGGTAGATCCCTACACGCCGGGAGAATACAGCAAATATGCCGGGACGGTGTTTTTTGCCTGCAATCTTGTTGCGGCCAGTGTGGTGGAACGGGACAATATCGGGGATGAACTGGTGGAAACCACCGAAACCAGCAGCAATATGCTTATGGAGCTGAACCGGGAAGTCATTCTTGCCCGGTGGGATAAGACTCAAACGGTGGAACAGGTGGTGGGCATCCCCTTTCTCTGCCGGATCCCTTATCTGCGGTATCTTTTCGGCACCGTCACCCGGCAGACTGAAAAAACACGGATGTATGTTACGGTCACGGCGACCATGCTGAACACTGCCGCTCCGGAAAAGGTTCAGCTTGCCTCCGGGGAACTGAAACGGATCAAGTAAAAAAGGGGGGAGTGATCATGAAATATTTTTATCTTTTTCCGTTTGTTTTTGCGGCGGTGTTTTTGGTTGCCGAAGAGATCCCCGGCGTGCCCCGTGATTCCAATTTCGGCAATACCGGCGGCTACAATGCCACCCGTGTGGAGGCACAGCTCCTTGTCCGGGTCAACGAAGATACCAAAAAGGTCCACTTTATCCGGGACAACAACGATCCCCGGGTGGTGACCAAGTGTTATCTCCTGAAAAATGTGGATCCTTACCAGTTCCGGGATTATCTGCGGCAGATGGTCCAGTCCAAACGGGTCGGCAATGCCACACTGGAGCAGCAGTATCCTTCGCCATCCGCTCCTGCCGGACCCACGCCGCAATCGGCACCGGTGTTGAACGGGCCTGCTGCACAGTCGGGATACAATCCTCCTCTCCAGCTGGGGAGCAATACAGCCGTCGAGTGTTTGAAATATGTGGACGGCACCGGGCTTTTGATCGTCAGTGCCGAAGAATACCGCTTCAAGGATCACGAAAACGGGATCGGCATCGACAAACTTGTGGCGACACTGGACGATCCTGCCATGGGGGATTTGAGTTTCGGTTCCCAGATGTTTATTTACATGCCCAAATTCGTTCCGGCGGCATATTTGAAGCCCCTGATCGAAAATGTGGGGATGAATGTAAATGACGTTACCGAATTGTGGCAGGGGACGGATATTGTGACCACAGATCCTGATTTGAACTGGCTTATTTTTGATGTATCCAATTATTCCTGCACCAATATCGCCCGGCTTCTGGCAAAGTATGATGTTCCGCTGCCGCAGGTTCGTCTGCATGTTGCGGTGTACGAACTCTACCGGGAAAACGATGACCGTATGGGGATCGATTTTCAGAACTGGAAAAACAATGAAGGTGCCGATCTCTTTTCCGTGGGCGGCAGATACCGGAACAACTGGTCAGCGATTTATGACGGGTCCCGGCAGCTTCTCCGTTCCCACGGATCGGAACGCACCAGTTTTTACAACTTCAATCCCCGCTGGAATACGCGGTATATCGATTTTCTTGCCTCCATTGGCAAGGCACGGGTGGTGCATACGGGAGAATTGTGCATCCGCAACAGTACCGGTGCGGCACTTTCCCGGCAGACCAGTATTTTTTACAGCGATACAGCCAATGCCGTATCCGCCGCAACGGATACACCGGATACCGGCGTGGGACCCTATGAGTTGTTGAGCAGCATCATCCGGCGGGCTCTGCCCACGGCAAGTGATGTTCCGGTGGGGAAGGGCGAGGCGCAGACGATTACTCCGGCAAGTATGCAGTTCGGATTTTCCATGGATGTGGACAATGTGGCAGTGGGTTTGGAAGAGACCCATTTCCGGATCAAACTTGTCAATACCAGTCTGATCGGGTTTACCTCCAAAGGGATGCCCCGTCTTTCGCCCCGGTCGGAAGTGGTGCAGAATGTGAGCCTGCCTTATGGCACGGACTCCTTTGTGATCGGCGGCTTGCAGAAACAGGAAGTGGTAAAATCCCGTACCGGCATCCCTTTTTTGAAAGATATTCCCTATTTGGGGTATCTTTTTTCCACGGAATCCCGTTCGGTGAAACATGCTGAACTGGTCGTTGTGGCCCGCTGCCAGTGGGATGCCCCGCCTGACAACCCCGCTGCCGCCGCATCCAGCAGAAATCACATGAAGCCGTAATGGGGGAGTCTTGCAATTGCTCCGTTGAAACAGTATATTACAGTGTGTATTTACTTTGACAACGGAGCAGGATATGAGCAGTAAAGCAGAGGAGGCACGGAAATTGTTCTGTGCCGGGCGGCAAACGTGCCGCTTCGGGGTATCGCGGCGGCTGTTCGGCTATGCCTCACGACTCGCCTTGATCGGAAGATCGAGATCCCGATAGGGCGACAGCGGGCGGCAAACGTGCCGCTTCACCCTTTAACTTACATTTTGCAATTACTTTGATCACGGAGCTGGATATGAGCAGTAAAGCAGAGGAGGCACGGAAATTGTTCTGTGCTGGCGCAAATTGTGCGCAGGCGGTATTCGGGGCATTTGCCGGGGAGTGCGGGTTCACGCAGGAGGAGGCGTTCCGCATGGCATCCGGCCTGGGGGGCGGCATGGCGCGGCTCCGGGAAGTTTGCGGAGCCGTGAGCGGGATGGTGCTGGTGCTGAATTGCAAATCCGGCAACGGCGATATTACGGACAAGGCCGCTAAAGATCTTCATTATGCCCGGGTGCAGGCTCTTTGCAATGCTTTCCGGCAGGAAACCGGGAGCATCGTCTGCCGGGAATTGCTGGGGCTGGCGAAGGATCAGCGGGATGCTCCCCGTTCGGAGGCGCGTACCGGGGAATATTACCGGAAACGCCCTTGTGCCGATCTGGTGGCACTGGCGGCGGAGTTGACGGAAAAATATCTTGCGGAAGCATTGACGGAAAAGAAATAGAACCTTGCAATTCCCGCTGCGGTGGGATATATTACTCCGTGAAAAAGAATTTATGGGCCATCACAGAAACACGGAGTGGATGATGAAGCGGATTTTGGTGACGGGCGGCAGCGGTTTTCTGGGAAGCTGGCTGTGTGAAAAATTGCTGGAACAGGGCAATGAAGTTATTTGTGCGGATAACTTTTTTACCGGTGCCAAGCGGAATATTTACCACCTGATGGACGATCACCGGTTTGAGGTCATCCGGCATGATGTAACTTTCCCGCTGTATATCGAGTGCGATGAAATTTACAATCTTGCCTGTCCCGCGTCGCCCATCCATTACCAGAAAGACCCTGTGCAGACGGTGAAAACCTGCGTGCACGGCGCCATCAATATGCTGGGGCTTGCCAAGCGCACCGGGGCAAAGATCCTGCAAGCCTCCACCAGCGAAGTTTACGGCGACCCGGTGATCCATCCGCAGGTGGAAAGTTACTGGGGAAATGTAAACCCCATCGGTATCCGTTCCTGTTATGATGAGGGCAAACGCTGTGCGGAAACGTTGTTCAGCTGTTACAGGATGCAGTGCGGGATGCCGGTCAAGATCATCCGCATTTTCAATACCTACGGCCCCCGGATGCACCCCAATGACGGGCGTGTGGTCAGCAATTTTATTCTTCAGGCATTGCAGGGGAAGGATATCACCATATACGGCGATGGATCCCAGACACGGAGTTTCTGTTACCGGGATGATCTGATCGACGGGATGATGCGCCTCATGGCTACTCCGGACGATGTTACCGGCCCCGTGAACGTGGGGAATCCGGGTGAATTTACCATTCTCCAGCTGGCGGAAGAGGTCATTGAATTGACCGGGTCAACATCAAAAATTGTGCGGATGCCGCTTCCGGCGGATGACCCCAAACAGCGGAAACCGGACATCTCCAAAGCGCAGGAACTGCTGAACTGGCAGCCTGTGACGCCGCTCCGGGAAGGATTGATCCGCACCATTGCCTATTTTGACGATCTTCTGAAAACGGATCCGGACTTCTGCAAACAGCCGTAAGGCTGTATGCTTGTAAAAACAGAATCCGGGTTTATATTTTCGTCTGACAAATTTCATTTTCATTATAGAAGGAGTGATAAAATGACTCAACCCCGTTATGTGATCGGTTACGATGTTGGCGGTACCAAACTCGGTATCGGGCTGGCTTCCACGGACGGCAAACTGCTGGGCTCCGCCATGCTGCCCAATAAAGACACCTATCCGGAAGACGTCCTTCCGGAAGCCCTCCGCATTTCCAAACAGCTTCTTGCCGATGCCGGTCTTTCCACAAAGGATCTGGCGGCATTCGGTATTTCCAGCCCCTATCCGGCGGATCCGGTGAACGGCATCATGACGGCTCCCACCAACAATAAATTCTGGCGTAATGTGCCGATCCGCAAATATTTTGAAGACAATCTCGGCATTGCCGGGTGTTTTGAAAACGATGCCAACTGCGCCGCTCTTGCCGAATGGTTTTTCGGTGCGGGGCGCGGATGCAAAGATTTTATTTTCCTGACCATGAGTACCGGTATCGGTGCCGGGATCATCGCCGCCGATAAACTGGTGCGGGGGAAAGGATTCTTTGCCGGGGAACTGGGCCACATGGTGGTCAAGCCGGACGGCCGCTACTGCAACTGCGGGCTCCGCGGATGTTACGAAGCCTACTGCGGCGGCCGTGCCATTGCCATGCATTTGCAGGCGGAACTGCGGACTATGCCGGAGAATATCATGGTGAAAATGGTGGACGGCAAACTGGAAGATATCGACATGATCGTCTTTGAAAAAGCCGTCCGTGCCGGGGATGCCTACGCCATGGAACAGTGGGATGAAATGTGCCGGCTGAATGCACAGGTTTTCGGCGGGCTTCTCAATACCTTCAATCCGGAACGGCTTGTCTTGGGGACTTTTGCCTGGGCCATCGGGGATCTCTTTATGGATCCCATCCGGAAGTATCTTCCCAAATACTGCTGGAAGCAGACCTTGCAGGATTGCGAACTGGTTGCCGGGGAACTCAAGCGGGAAATGGCGGCATACGCCGGGCCTGCGGCGGCGATCAACTTCCTGAAGGAAAAAGGAGAACTCTAAATGAAAACCAAGCGGTATGATGTGGTCGTGGTGGGGGGCGGCATTGGCGGGATCGCTGCTGCCATCGCCGCCGCCCGCCGGGGATGCAAAACAGCTTTGATCGAAAAACTGTTCGTCCCGGGGGGGCTTGCCACATCCGGGCTGGTCTATATTTATCTGCCGATCTGTGACGGGTGCGGAACGCAGGTTTCCAAGAGTCTTGCCGAAGAACTTCTGCACAAGAGTTTTCTCTACGGCCCCGGGTCTGTGGATGAAAAATGGCAGGAGCGCAAGGCCCATGGTCATGACAGCACCCGGTACCGCTGTATTTTTTCCCCTGCCGCCTGTATGCTGGGCTGGGAAAGTATGCTGGAAGAAGCGGGCGTGGATGTGTGGTACGATTCCCTGGTCTGCGGCGTCCGCATGGAACGCCGCCGGGTCAAGGCGGTGGAATTGGAAAATATGAGCGGCCGGGTGGCGGTGGCCGGGAAGGTTTTTGTGGATGCCTCCGGGAGCTGTGTGGTCGCCCGTCTGGCGGGTGCCCCCACGCTTTCTGCCAACAATTCCCGGACCATCTGGGTGCTGGATCATCAGAAAGGCGTGAAGCCCTCTCCGCAAAAGGATATGGGGGAACATCTGGCGATCAACTATATCAGCAGTCTGCCGCCGGAAGAGTTGCCGCCGGACTATGACAAGCCCAATTACCGGGAGCCTTCCGGGAAAGATGTCAGTGAATACGCTCTTTCCACCCGCCGGGAACTGCGGCAGAAATATCTGGATGCCTACGCATCCGGGAAATATGACCGCACCACTCTTTTCCCGGTGAAACTGCCCATTATGCCCCAGTTCCGCCGGATCTGGTGTATTGATGGAAAAACCACTCTTCAGCCCGACCAGTACGGGATGCGTTTTGAAGATTCCATCGGGATGGTGGCTGACTGGCGGCGTTTCGGAGAAGTCTGGGAGGTCCCCTACGGGTCGCTTTTGCCGCAAAAAGTGGAGGGCGTCCTTGCGGCGGGCCGCTGTACGGCGGCGGCGGGGGATGCCTGGGAGGTCACCCGGGTGATCCCGTCTGCGGCGGTGACCGGCGAAGCGGCCGGTGTGGCGGCGGCTCTCTGTGTCAAACGGCGGACGATCCCTTCTCTTCTGCCCGTTAAGGCTTTACAGCACGCTCTGGCGGAAAACGGAGTGCCGCTCCATCTGCCGGATGTGGGACTTTCTTACAAGTGAGGGATACGATGCGTTGGATTTTTTTAGCAGTTATAACACTGATGTCTTTTATTCTCACTTCCTGCAAAACGGGGATGACTGTTGAGGGGGAACCCTGTTATGCTCTTTCGGAAGAGGAAGTTGCGGAACTGGTGCAAATCGCCCGGTATTCCCTGCGGAAACCCTCCCGCCAGTTGAGTGCCGCCGATGTGAAGGTGATCAGCACCACAGCCCCGGAAGTTTTGATCCATTATTCCGGGGATTGCAGCGGGGAAGTCAAGATCCGCTGGACGCTGCCGGACAAGCGTGCCGGTGTCCGTTTTGCGGGATTACTGAACGATCCCCGCCGCCGGGCATCCGTCTTTGAAATCATTCCCAACAATGACCGGGTGGTTTACAAAGGCGTTCCCGGAAAGCGGGATACCGCAAAGTGAAAGCCGTTATTTTTACATTGGGGTGTCGCCTCAATGCGGCAGACAGTGCTTTGATGACTTCCCGTTTGCAGCAGGCGGGTTATACCGTTCTGGATCCGGATTCCCCGGAGGGGACGCCGGATCTTGTGATCGTGAACAGTTGTGCGGTAACGGCGGAGGCTGTCCGGAAGAGCCGCCAGCTCGTCCGGCATTACCGGAAAAAATTTCCGTCTGCCCATATTGCCGTAACGGGCTGCGGGGCGGAAACCGAAGGCGAAGCGTGGAAGCGGGATGCCGCCGCCAATGTGATCCTCCCCAACCCCGCCAAACGGGATCTGGATGCCCTCTGCGGGAAGCATGTTTTTGAAGGCGGTACAAGTTTTCAGGAAAAGGAGGCTCTTTTCCGGGAGGGCGTGCATGGCGAATTTCCTTTCCGCAGCCGTGCCTTTATCAAGATCCAGGAGGGGTGCAATAATTTCTGCACCTACTGCATCGTCCCCTTTGTTCGCGGTCCGGCACGCAGCCGGGATTTCCGGGAGGTGCTGGCGGATTGCCGCCATGCGCTGGAGGCTGGCTTTGCAGAACTGGTGCTGACCGGGGTCAATACCGCCTGTTATCATGATGGAAATTATCACCTGGGGGATCTTATTTCTGCTGTCAGCGATCTGCCGGGGGATTTTCGCATCCGTCTTGGCTCCACGGAACCGGATGCCAAACACCCGGAGTGGCTGGAATCTTTGCGTGGAAACAGCCGGATCTGCCGTTTTCTGCACCTTTCTCTTCAGCACGGGAGCGACCCCGTTTTGCGGCGGATGAACCGTCATTACACGGCGCAGGAATTTGCGGACTTTGCCGCCCGGGCAAGAGATGTTTTGCCGGGGCTTTCTCTGGGGACGGATGTGATCGCCGGGTTCCCCGGGGAAACAGAAGAACTTTTTGAAGAATCCCGGGAATTTATCCGGAAAATGGATTTTGCCAATACCCACATTTTCCGTTATTCCCCCCGTCCCGGCACGGCGGCGGCAGCTTTCCCGGACCGCCCCTCTGCGGCGGATTCCCTGCGGCGGAGCGAACTCCTGAAGCTGGATGCCGATGCGGCCTCCGCCCGTTTTGCCGGACGCAATGCAGGCACTCTTGCTCCGGTGATTTTTGAAGAAGTCCGTGACGGGTTCCTTGTGGGATGGACCGATCACTATTTGCAGGTGAAGGTTCCGGAGGGGAGTTACCCCGAAGGCAGGATCGTTCAGGTCAAACTCCCGGTGGCGTAAACATCAGCCGGTCCCCCCCTTGCCGGCTGTTTATCTGTTACTTCCGGTGTCCCCCTCTGGGCGGGGCGGGACGGTGAGGCACCGGGGCGTGATGCCGCCTGGGCGGTGCCGGTTTGTGATGGATCACTGCCGGTCTGCGGTGGTGGATCACTACCGGCGGCGGCTCAACCACATGGATCGGAGTCCTGTGATGTACCGTCACGGTCGTCCGGCAGGGATTCAACAGCCGTGCCACGGCATCAATGATTTCCACAGCCGTGTTCTTTTTGTGTTCCCGGGCCATCAGCGTTCCCCCGCAGAACGGCAGGGCAAAAAAGGCGGCGACGATCATCATTTTTACTGCATTGTTTTTCATTTTCTCTCCCTTTCTCTTTTTTTGGAGTTTCCGGGGCAGATTTTTCTGTCCTCATTATATAATACGGAAAACCAAATAATTTTATTTTACGAAATATCAAAAAAGAGAAAATTTTTGGCTGTGTACTAAACATAGACTGATATTATGGAGCGCAGACGATCTGGATCGTCAAGCGACGGGTCAAGGGGCGGCTACGGCGAACGTCGGCTGCACAGGCCCGGTACTGAAACGAAGTGGAAGTACCGTAACATGCCAGCGGGTGCTACCCGCCCCCGGCCCCCCGCTCCAATAAAAAATCAGCAAGCAATCAGCTTGCGATTTTTTCCGGGGCCTTACGGTTCAGCGTAAGAAGTGCGCTGAACCCAGCCTCGCAGAGACCAAGTGCACAGCAAATAA
>JAFTIA010000075.1 GCA_017457105.1 Lentisphaeria bacterium
TCGACCTGCCGAAGGGGCGGTCTCCGGAGTTACCTTACAGGTAGCTCCATCGACCTACCTCCGGCATCTCATTGCAAAACCGCATTCATTCTTTTTGACTCTCTCCCGCTCTCCCCGAACTTTGCGCACAGTTACAGATTTAATTCGACCTGCCGGGGAGCGGTTTTGAGAAGTTACCTTTCCGCCTTCATATAAAATTACGGCGGGACAAGCCAGGTAGCTCCACTTGTCCCGGCATAGCCATCAGGCGACGCCGGATCGACCTGCCTCCGGCATCTCATTGCAAAAACTGCATTCATTCTTTTGGACTCTCTCCCGCTCTCCCCGAACTTTGCGCGCAGTTACAGATTTAATTCGACTTGCCGGGGGAGCAGTTTGGAGAAGTTACCTTTCCGCCTTCATATAAAATTACGGCGGGACAAGCCAGGTAGCTCCACTTGTCTCGGCATAGCCATCAGGCGACGCCGGATCAACCTGCCTCCGGCATCTCATTGCAAAAACTGCATTCATTCTTTTTGACTCTTTCCCGCACCTCCACGCAAATGCCGGGGTTTTTGTTCCTTTTCCGTCTGAGCCCCTTTCCTGATTTTTGCTTGTTTTTTTCTGCAAGTGCGTTATAGTATCTGCAACATTATGTAAATTTTATCAACATAAGGATCATTACAGATGTGTCAGCAGCATGAACGCCCGTCCTGGGACGAATACTTTATGAACATCGCCAAAGTCGCCGCCACCCGCGGGAATTGCTCCCGCCGTCAGGTGGCGGCTGTGATCGTCCGGGATCACCGGGTGATCTCCACCGGATACAACGGGACTCCCCGGGGAGTTCGCAACTGTTTTGACGGCGGCTGCCCCCGCTGCAGTTCCCATGCCCCCAGCGGCACAGGCTTGAGTGAATGTTTGTGCAGTCATGCCGAAGAAAATGCCATCGTGCAGGCCGCCTGTTACGGGATCGCTGTCAAAGGAGCCACCCTTTACACCACATTCAGCCCTTGCTTGCAGTGTGCCAAAATGATCATCAATGCCGGGATCTCCGAAGTGATCTATTATCAGCATTACACCATTGATGATGTTTCCCTTGCCCTCCTGCGTGAAGCCGGTGTGGTGGTGCGCCCGCTGGATGAAAATGAAGGAGCTGATGCGTGATGGATCCGGCTGCCCGTGTTATGGACCTGGATGCCGCTTTGCGGTATCGTGAAACCCTGCGCCGGCAGGGGAAGAAACTGGTCGTTACCAATGGTTGTTTTGATCTTTTGCACCGTGGTCATGCCACCTATCTTGCCGCCGCAAGAGAGTGCGGAGATGCCCTGCTAATTCTGGTCAATTCCGATGCTTCCGTGCGGGCTCTGAAAGGCCCTTCCCGGCCGGTGGTGGATGAATACAGCCGGGCGTTTCTCCTTGCTTCTCTGCGGGCGGTGGATGCCGCTGTGGTGTTTGACGGTTCCCGGTGTGACCGTGAACTGGCTGTTTTGAAGCCGGACATCTATGTAAAAGCCGGGGATTATACGCTGGAAACGCTGAATCCCGATGAACGGACAGCTTTGGAAGATGCCGGGTGCAAGATCGTTTTTATGCCTTTTGTGGCGGGTTTTTCGACCACGGGAACACTGAAAAAAATATTGGGGTAAAAAGATGAATAGAAGTGTGGAAGTTGCTAATGGCTCTGTATGGATCGATGGCAAAGCGGTCCGTCTGATTTCCGGTGCCATTCATTATTTCCGGGTCCACCCCGGTTTGTGGGATGACCGTTTGGAAAAGGCGGCGGCATTCGGGCTGAATTGTATCGAAACCTATATCCCCTGGAATTTCTGCGAACCGGAACGGGGCAAATTTGTGCTGGAAGGCATGGCGGATGTGGGAGCCTTTCTGGATAAAATCCAGGCGCACGGTATGTATGCCATTGTCCGCCCCGGGCCCTACATCTGTTCCGAATGGGAAAATGGCGGCTTGCCCGCTTATCTGTATTCCATTCCCGGGCTGGAGATCCGCCGTTATAACGAGCCTTATCTCCGGGAAGTAAAGCGGTATTTTGAAGCTGTGATGCCGGTTCTTGCCAGCCGCCAGTACACCAAAGGGGGTCCCATCCTGATGATGCAGGTGGAAAATGAATACGGCAGTTACGGCCATGACAAGCGGTATCTTTGTTATCTGCAGGATCTGATGCGCTCACTGGGGGCCGATGTGCCGCTTTTTACCAGTGACGGCTCCTGCGACCACATGCTTGTGGGCGGTACGCTCCCCGATTGCTGGCAGACCGTGAATTTCGGCAGCCGTCCGGAAACGGCTTTTGCCGCTTCCCGGAAATTCCGTCCGGAAGGCCCGGATATGTGTATGGAATTCTGGAACGGCTGGTTCGATCACTGGGGCGAAAAACATCATGTCCGTGTGGCGGGGCGTTCTGCCGGCGGTGCTGCGGCGGATATGGAAACGATCCTGAAAAACGGCGGCTCCATCAATTTTTACATGTTCCATGGCGGGACCAATTTCGGTTTCACCAACGGTGCCAACTGGAATCCCGGGACAAAATATGCGCCGACGGTGACAAGTTACGATTATGACTGTCTGCTTTCCGAAGCCGGTGATCCCACGGAAAAATATTACGCCTGCCGGGAGGTCGCCCAGCAGTATGGCGATGCTTCCCGCATCCGGGAGGTGGCTCCCTCTGTCAAATTTGCTCCTGCTCCCGTTGCGCTGACTTCCAGCGTATCACTGCGTGATGCTTTGCCGGTCCTCACCAAGGTTTCCGGCGAAGCTGTTACGCCCCCCACCATGGACGCATTGGGGCAGGATTTCGGGTTTATTCATTACAGGAAGCGTCTGGACGGACCTCTCGGGGAAACGCCGTTGCGGCTTTTTGAGGTGCATGACTATGCACAAGTCTGGCTCAACGGGGAATATCTGGGCAGCCGTTACCGGAATACGGATGGCTCTGAACCTTTTAAGATCACTGTTCCTCCGGAGGGTGCTGAACTGGATGTTCTGGTGGAAAACTGCGGCCGTACCAATTACGGCCCCAATATGGGGCGGGATCCCAAAGGGATCGCTGGCGGCGTATTGCTGGAATTGCAGATGCAGTTCAACTGGACTTACCGCACGCTCCCCATGGCGGATATTTCCGGGTTGAAATTCGGGGATTTTGCCAATGAGGCCGCCTCGTTCCACTGCGGGACCTTCCACTTGGATGAAGTGGCGGATACCTTTGTCAAACGCCCGGGGGTGAAAGGGGTGGTGTGGATCAATGGCTTCAATCTGGGCCGTTACTGGGAGATCGGGCCGACGCAAACTTTGTATGTCCCCGCGCCGGTATTGAAGAAGGGCGAAAACACCATCGTTGTTCTGGAATTGGAAAAACTGGATGCTCCGCAGGTCGCTTTCAGCGATGTGCCGGATCTCGGTCCGGAAACCAGTGCCGTGGACGAATAACAAAAGAGTCTGCAAAAAAAGCCATGCGCCGGTTGTTCTGGGCGCATGGCTTTTTTTTTGCGGAGCGTTATACCTCAATGGTGCCCAGTTCGTTGACGCCGTCCTTAAAAGGAATGGCATTGGCACAGCGGATGCTGTAACGGTCATCCGCCATCAGGGAACCGGCTTCATCCGGCATCCACAGCCCGATTTTGCAGGATTTTTCCGGAACAGGCAGATCAAACGGGATCTCTTGGATTTCCCTGGAATACCATTTCCGCAGATCGGTATCAAGGGGATAAACATTTTCTCCCGCTTTCAGATACACTTTCCGGGGATTGACCGGCGCGGAGAAGCCTTTGTTCACCAGCGTGAGTTTTCCTGTCAGGCGTTCTTTGCAGCTGTACTGCAATTCCTGCAGTTCAATGCGGTAGCCCAGCAGGTCCCGGATGTATTCGTAATAACTGCGCCAGACAAAACGGCCGGTCTCATCGGTAAAATATCCGTCCGGCATGGGCAGGTTATGATCCCGGATGAACATGGGGTCGATGGGGACTTTTTTCCAGACATCGATGGAATAGTTGTCCACCCCTTCAAATTCTTTATTGCCGTGAACAAAGCCCAGTGTGTCATAGTGCCACTTTTGGAGCATTTTGGCGGATTCCGACGGCAATGCCGGGTGTTTGGCTGCATCCCGCCAGAAAAGTTCGCCGTCCATGGGGAGAAATTGACCTTCGGCGGCCAGATATTCGGTTTCCTGCTCTTTGGTGAGCGGCGTATTCTGGTCCGGCGCAAAGGTTCCTCCATGAGTGGGGGAGGCGAGGAAGCCGTCATTGAAGTGCCCGATGCGGGCACGGGGCGTATTTTGGAAGGCTTCCTCTGATGTCAGGGGATTGGTGCCGTAAAGCCGTTCTTTCAGCCAGGGATAGCGGAGCATGGTTTTGCGGCTTGCGGGCAGAACTTCCAACACTGCAGCCAGCAGTTCCCGGTGGAAGGTCACATCGTCCTGCAAATGGTGAAAACTGTTGTGCCACTCCCCGAATTTACCGATAAAACCGCACTGGAGAACATAGATCACATCGCAGTTGGCACGGATCAGCGGGGCGAGCTGTTCCAGATGTTTCAAAATCGTTGTTCCGGTGGGGCCGGTGATGGCGGGCGAAAGTTCATAGGCAAACCGGAGCAGGGCTTTGACACCTGTTTCCCGGAGTTTCCGGAAAAAAAGTTCAATATCCGCCAGTTTTTCCGGCGGAAGCGGCTGGCCCTCCTGATATTTCTGCAGGAAAATATAACTCTGCATGATGGATACCCCGTCATAGGCAAAGAAATCCAGTTCATCCTGCCACTGGAAATGGCGGAATTCCAGCCCGGTAAGGCGGTTCCCCCGGATCAGATGGGGCACGCCGGGAATGGCTTCATTCTGGTAGATCGGGATCTCCGGACGGCCGTCCAGTTTCAGCTGTTTGACATGGCAGGAACACATTCCTGCAATTTCGTCCGGAATGGTAGAGGCGTACATTTCTGTACGGAATCCCCGCTCCGGATTGCGGAGAGCCATGCGGCCGTGAAGATCATCGGGGCGAATGCCGCGGAAGGTGATTTTTTTCATAAGCTCCATATCTCCATTTTTTGTGTTTTTCCGGCAAGTTCAGCTCCGGCAGAACGGATCGCCTGAATTTTTTCCGTATCGCCGGGGAAGGCGTAGAAAAAGAGGTCCATATCAAACCGGGCGTGGAAAATTTCCGCCGTTGCTTTCAGTAGTTCGGGGACATCCGGGAAACTCCGTTCATGCGCCGTAAAGTCCAGGATCCCGCTGCCGCCCCGGACGATGGCGGAGGCGTAACCGGTAACGGTTCCCGCTGCATTGCAGGCGGTTTGCACGGTGCCGTTGCCCAGCGATGCCTCCAGCCGGGCGGTTTGAAAATTGGGAACGTATTCGGACGGTCCCCGGCGGGAGTGAAGCCGGAACCAGACCGGTTCGGTGTGAGCGATGAATTTATCTGTAACAAACTGGTCATCCGGTCTGCCGTCCCGGATGGCGGCAAGACGGGGATCCTGAAAAAGCTCGTTTTCGATGGAAAACAGCGTGTCACCGGGGCGGCGGGTGCGTTCCAGCGGACCGGTTTCGCCGCCGTAGGTCAGGCGGAAGTCGTGTTTGAGGTAACTTTGCACTGCAAACAAATTGCCGCTGGCGCAGCAGAGGATGCGGGCGTTGTCCGCTGATTCAAAATCCTGCATACAGGGCTTCATCAATTCATTCATCAGCCCCAGACGGCGGAAATCACTTTCCGTATAAACGTTGCCGAAGTTGCCGAAGCCGGAATGATCCGCGTACGCGAACCACAGCCGTGCGGCAAAAACACCATTGACTTCCGCCAGATAAAGATAACTGGTGATCCCGGTAAGTTTGCCTTCAAAAGACTCCCGGTAAAAGCTCCGCCAGTAGGCTTGCGGGATAATGTATTTATTATAGGAGTCAAAACCGATGGAGCCAATGAGGTAACGGATCACATTTTCCGGAACCGTTTCCTGCGGTGAAATGAACCGCAGAATACGGAGGTGCCGCCCGTCGGCAAGTTTTTTTTCTGCCAGAACTGCCATATTGTTCTCCTGCATCTGGAATGGATTTGTCATTTTTGAAACTGGATTTAATATAATGGCTGCATACGATTGTTCAAGCAGGAAAATGAGATAAAAACATAAAAACACTGGAATTTGAGCGTTAATAAAGATATATTACATCTGGATCGAAAGAAGGAGTTTTGAAATGGGTCCGTTGAAATTTACAGTGTTTTCCGATTTGCATCATCACCCCGCATGGTATAAGGCGGATGCCCCGGAACGGCTGACCGCCATTCAGGAGAGAGCGTTGGAGAGCGGATCGGAATTCATTCTGCATCTGGGGGATTTTTCCCACAAACCCTCTGCCTGTCCGGATTTGATCCGGCAGTTCCGGGAATTCCCGCTGCCCGGATATTTTGTGCTGGGCAACCATGAATTTGATATCGATTCTTATGAAACAGTCCTGCAAAGTATGGGGTTGGATGCCGGATACTATTTTTTTGATCACGGCGGATTCCGTTTTATTGTGTTGGATGAAAATTATTTCAGCGATTTTCCGGGGATCTGTTTCCATTATTCGGAACGGAACTATTTTGATCATCCGGCGGGGCGGGACTGGATGCCGCAGGAGGAGATCCAATGGCTGCGGGAAACGGTACAGTCTTCTCCTTATCCCTGCATCCTTGCCAGCCATGCCCCCATTGTGTACGCCCCCAGTGAACGGGGCGGCATGAAGTGCGGGCAGGAAGTGGAGGAGATCATCCGGGGATCCCGGGGCACGCCGGGGGAGGTCATCCTCTGCCTGAACGGGCATCATCACCGGAGCGGGCTGGATGTGATCAACGGTGTCCCCCGGCTGGATGTCAATTCCGCATCTTTCAACTGGGTGCCGGTCCCCCATGATCTTTTCCCGGAAAAAGAGTGGTATCATATATATGAATGTCTGGGCAATATGATCATCTTTGAAAAACCGGTTTCGGCGGAGATCATTCTGGATCCGGAAACGAGGACCATGGAAGTCATCGGGACAGAGGGGGATTTTCTGCACGGCATTTCCACTGAAATCAGCGGCAACGACTCCGGCGCCCGCCTTTCCTCGGCGGATATGATTTCCTGCAAAGTACCGTGGCCGGAGGCTTGAAAACGCCTTTTTACAGGTTTTTGGGCGCAAAAAGGCAAAAAAAATGAAAAAAAGTTGAGAAAATTGCTTGCAAAAGTTTGAAAATGGTCTATATTATATGACACAAAGCAAGCGTCCCTATCGTCTAGAGGCCTAGGACACCGGGTTTTCATCCCGGCAACACGGGTTCGAATCCCGTTGGGGATGCCATTTTTGTATCGTGCGCAGATCCCGGCACAAGCGTTTCTTTCCAGTGGAATTCGGGCGTTATCAGCCCCCGGGAGAATCCTTTCCGGAGGCTGATACCGCGATTCCGCAACAAAGCACGTTTTTTTCCTGCCTGGTCTGTGTTGAGTGTTTTCCAAATAATGCACAAAAACGAGGAGTGCAAAAGATCATGGCTGAAGAAAAAGTCCTGTTTCAGATTGCCGAAGGGAAATCCATGGAGATCTCCACCGGCAAAGTCGCCAATCTCGCCAACGGGTCCTGTCTGGTCCGTCAGGGAGATACCATTGTTCTGGCCGCCGCCTGTTCCGGTGCCGCCAAGCCCGGAACCGATTTCCTGGCTTTGCAGGTGGATTACCGTGAAAAGTATGCCGCAGCGGGCCGTTTCCCCGGCGGTTACATCAAGCGTGAAGGCCGTCCCACCGAAAAAGAGATCCTGACCTGCCGTGTTACGGACCGTCCTTTGCGTCCTCTTTTCCCCAAAGGGTACTTTGATGAAGTTCAGGTCCAGTGCGTGCTGTTGAGCTATGACGGCGTGAACGAGCCGGATGTGCTGGCGATGCTGGGGGCTTCCTGTGCATTGACATTGTCCGACATGCCGTTCCAGGGGCCTATCGGTGCGGTGCGCATCGGTCAGATCGACGGCAAATTCGTTGCCAACCCCACTGTGGAAGAAATGAAGCGTTCCACGCTGGATCTGATCTACGCCGGTCTGCCGGATAAAGTCATTATGATCGAAGGTGAAGCCCAGGAATGTTCCGAACAGGAACTGGGGGATGCCATGCGTCTTGCCAACGAGATCGTGAAGATTCAGTGCGCCGCCCAGAATGAACTTGCCTCCAAAGGCGGCAAAGCCAAGAAGACCCCGACTCTGCACCTGGTTCCGGAAGCCCTCCAGAAAGGTTTGGAAGACTTCTGCGCCGGTCAGATCGAAGCTGTCTGCACCATCCCGGGCAAGCAGGACCGTCAGGAAGCGCAGGAGGCTCTTCTTACTGCCGCCCGCGAAGCTCTGCGCGGCCAGTTTGCCGATATGAGCGACGAAGATTTTGCTCTGGAAACCATGAAGGGGTTTGATGATTACGTCCGTACCGTGACCCGTTCTGTGATCCTGAACAAGCATTACCGTCCGGACGGCCGTGCTGTGACCCAGCTGCGTCCTCTGTCCGCCGAAGTCGGTGTTCTGCCGGTGGTGCATGGCAGTGCGCTTTTCAGCCGCGGTGAAACGCAGGCAATGGTCATCGCCACGCTGGGCAACGAAAAGGATGCCCAGGAATATGATGATGCCACCAGCGAACCCGGCAGCAGCACCAAGCGTTTTTATCTGCACTACAACTTCCCGAACTTCAGTGTCGGTGAAGTCGGCCGTATCAGCGGTCCCGGACGGCGTGAAATCGGTCACGGCGATCTGGCGGAACGCTCCGTGGAAAAGGTCGTGCCGAAAGATTTCCCCTATGTGGTGCGCTGTGTTTCCGAAATCATGAGTTCCAATGGTTCCACCTCCATGGCTTCTGTCTGCGGTGCCAGTCTGGCACTGATGGATGCCGGGGTGCCCATCAAGTCCCCCGTGGTTGGTATTTCCTGCGGTCTGGTGACCGAAGAAAACAGTGACCGTTACCTGATCCTTACTGATATTCTCGGTGCGGAAGACCATTTTGGTGATATGGACTTCAAAGTCTGCGGTACTGCGGACGGTATCACCGGTTTCCAGCTGGATCTGAAGCTGCCGGGGATCTCCATTGATCTTCTCTGCGAAGCCATGGTGCAGAACAAGGAAGCCCGTACCCAGATTATGAAAGTCGTTACGGACTGCATTGCCAAGCCCCGCGAAGAAATCAGCGAACGGGCCCCCCGCATGGCCACCATGCGGATCAATCCGGAAAAGATCGGTGCCCTCATCGGCCCCGGCGGTAAGAATATCCGTGCCATTACGGACGAAACCGGTGCCACCATCGACGTGGATGATGACGGCAATGTGAAGATCATGGCGCAGGACAAGGCGCATCTGGATATGGCTGTGGAACGGGTCCAGGCCTCTACTGCGGAAGCGGAAGTCGGCAAGATCTACCGCGGCAAAGTGGTGACCATCCGCGAATTCGGTGCTTTTGTGGAGATCCTGCCGGGTCTGGATGGCCTGCTGCACATTTCCGAAATGGCCGATTACCGGGTGAACAAGGTGACGGACATCTGCAACGAAGGTGACTTTGTTACGGTGAAAGTCATTGATATCGACCAGTCCGGCAAGATCCGTTTGAGCCGGAAGGCAGCTCTGAAAGAGATCGAATAACGTGTAAAAATGCGTTATTGAACAAAAAGGGGCGTTTCCGTCAGGGAGCGCCTTTTTTATTTGGCTGTACTTTAAGTGCAGAATGATTTTCAGGAGTGCAGAGGCTATGCGTTTTTTGAGTGAATTGCACCGGACAGAAAAGGTGATCTGGACGGCGCACAGAGGGGCATCGTTTGAAGATGCTGAAAATACTTTATCCGGTTTCCGCCGGGCGGTGGAAGCCGGTGCGGATATGATCGAATTCGATATCCGGATGAGCCGTGACGGTGTGCCGGTGATTTTGCACGACCGCACTGTGGACCGGACTTCCAATATGACAGGCGAACCGGAAAAACACACTTTTGCTGAATTGAAAAAGGGTGAATTTACCTTTTTTTCCCGTAATAAACGCCTGACAGAACCTCTGCATCCCGGCGAGGGGATGCCGTCTTTTGAAGAAGTTCTGGCGGAATTCGGGGAAAAAGTCTGTATGAATATGCAGATTTACGCTTCCCGTGACGGGTTGGCGGAGATTTGCCGGCTGTATTTGAAATACAAGATGACGGACAAAGGATATATGACCATTGCCGATAGGGGCGATGCGGATTTTGTCCGGCAATATTCCCCGGATATTGAGATTTGCCTGACCCCGGGATGGGGTGAACGGGCCGATCCGGAGAAGTTGAAACTTTGCGCTGATTACGGCTGCCGCTTTGTTCAGCCGGTGGCGGAAACGGTTACGCCGGAAACATTTCAACTCTGCCGGGATCTGGGACTGCGCGCCAATGTATTCTTTGCGGATACCGGCGATGAAGTCCGGCGCATGACGGCGATGGGCGCCCGCAGTTTCCTCACCAACCGCATCGGCGATATGAAAGCATTGGACTTTTAACCCCGCCTCGCAGAGACCAAGTGCATTCGTGTCATGTTTGTGCTTTTTTCCGTAATCCTGCGGGCAGGGGAAAACGGACAGGATCGGATGATAACGGACGGTTTGCACTTGGCTGCATGATGCCCATGTGCTTTAGAGTTGCCACAGAACTTGGCCCTCTCGCAAAATGGGCCCAAAACAGTATTCCCGGTATTCATAGTATTCCCTGCCGGCATTGCTTGCTGTTATCGGCTCCGCGCAATGTGCCGCAGCTGGCAAAACACCACCTTGCCGTTAACACAGCGGCAGGAATTCCGCTTCCGGGTGCTGGTGGCGGAACCATGTCCGCTGGCGGCGGGCATACTGGCAGGTGGCTGTAACGATTTTTTCTTCCATCTCCTGACGGGAAATCGCTCCTGCCAGAAAGTCGGCTATGATCCGGTAGCCCAATGCCTGATGGGCGGTGGGGGTGGAAAGAAGCCCCTTTCCCAGAGCCTTTTCCGCTTCTTCCACCCAGCCTGCTTTCAGCATTTCCCGGGTTCGCCGGGCAATGCGTTCCCGCAAAATTTCAGGTGCCCGGCTGATTACAAATGATTGAACGGGGAAACGGAGTTTCTGCGTATGGGTTTGAAGTTCCGTAATGGATTTCCCGGTAAGAAGTTTGACTTCCAGGGAACGGATCAGTTTCCGGC
This sequence comes from Lentisphaeria bacterium, assembly GCA_017457105.1. Lineage (GTDB taxonomy): Bacteria > Verrucomicrobiota > Lentisphaeria > Victivallales > Victivallaceae > UBA1776. The sequence continues at coordinate 11,136 of JAFTIA010000075.1, forward strand.
GGCAGTCATGCCATTTTTCCAGAGCCGCCGGGTCCAGAACCCGCATTCTTTCCCGGAGTGCTTCAAAGGCATCATCCCGGTCATATTGCCGATCCAGTTCCGCACGGAGTCCGGCATCACCGGGGAGGTCATCCAGCCCGTAAAAAAGAGCCTTCAGATAAAATCCCGTTCCGCCGCACAAAACAGGCGTGAACCCCTTGCTCCGTGCATCGGCAATGGCGGCTTCCGCCCTTTTGATAAACTCAAAAACCGTAAAAGGTTCCTGCAATTCACACTCTGCAACAAGATAATGCGGTATTTCCTGCATTTCTTCCGGGGTGGGCTGTGCCGTACCGATAGGAAGGTCCCGGTAGATCTGCATGGAATCCGCTGAAATGATTGCTCCATGATGTTTCCGGGCAAAGTCAAGCGCATAAGAGCTTTTGCCGGAGGCAGTAGCTCCCATAAATGCGTACAGCGGGAGTTCGGCGGGGCCGGTCATTTCCGGGCGTTCCGTACTGCGCGGTCCATATCCCGCTTGTCCTGTTCTTCCCGCATGCTTTCCCGTTTATCGGCCATATTTTTTCCTTTGCAGTAGGCGATCTCCATTTTGATCAGCCCTTTGACCAGATACATTTTCAACGGGATGACCGTACCGCCTTTTTCCTGCAAAGTCTGCGCCAGTTTACGGATCTCTGCTGCGTGCAGAAGCAGTTTCCGCTTGGCCTGCGGCTGATGATTGAAGATGCTCCCCTGGGCGTAAACGGAAATGTGCAGATTCATCACATAGGCTTCGCCCCGCTCAAAATGAACGTAACTGTCCTGCATGACGATAGACCGGGCACGGCAGCTTTTGACTTCCGTGCCGGTCAGTTTGATGCCCGCCTCGTAGCGTTCCCCCACAATGTAGTTGTGGAACGCTTTTTTGTTGGTGGCGAGCACCGGATCACTGTTCGGTTTTTTTGCCATGGATCATTCACTTTTCTGCAAAAATTTGGCGGCTTCCGCCTCAAACGCATGACGCGCCGGATAATTGGTACTGGACAGGGACTGCTGAAACGCTTCCAACGCCTTTTTTTGTGCCGAATTCAGCTTGGAGGGGATCTCCACATTGACGATGATCAGAAGATCACCCCTGCCGGTGCCGCGCAGTCCGGGCATCCCTTTGCCCTTGATCCGCAGTCTGGCCCCGGTCTGGGTACCTGCGGGGATTTTGACTTTGACGGCACCGGACATGGTGGGGACTTCCACCGAACCCTCTGCCGCCGCAATATGGAACGGCACCGGGACTTCACAGATAAGATCATTGCCGTGCCGGGTGAAGATCCGGTGATTCTGAACGTGGATCACCACATAAAGATCCCCCGGCGCACCTCCCCGGAGCCCGCCTTCGCCTTCTCCTGCAATACGGAGCTGCGTACCGGTATCCACCCCGGGGGGGATGCGGATCTGCAGTTTGCGTTCCGTGCGGACTCGCCCTTCGCCCCGGCATTTGCTGCAGGGCTTTTCAAAAATTTCACCGCTTCCGTGACAGGTGGGGCAGGGCTGACGCACCTGGAAAAAGCCGGTGGACGCCGTGACCTGCCCGCTGCCGCCGCACCGGACACAGCGGGATTTCCCGGTCCCCGGCTCTGCGCCTGCTCCGTGACAATGTTCGCAGGTCCCCATTTTGGGGATGCTGATGCTTTTTTCTGCGCCGAAAACGGCCTCTTCCAGTGTGATTTCCAAGCCGTATTCCAGATTGCTGCCGTTCATGGCACCATTGTGGCCGCCGCCCCGGCCGCCGCCGAAAAATTCGTCAAAAATACTGCCGCCGCCCCGGCCGCCCCGGGCGTTGCCGAAGATCTGGCTGAAAAGATCGAAAGGATCCTGGAACCCGCCGCCCCCGAAGGGATTGCCGCCGGGGCCGCCGCCTGCACCGGAAAAGGCCTCCGGCCCGAACTGGTCATACTGACGGCGTTTGTCCGGATCGCTCAAAATTTCGTAAGCATGGGAAATTTCTTTGAATTTCTCCTCTGCTTCTTTATTGCCCGGATTGCGGTCCGGGTGATATTTCAGGGCCAGTTTCCGGTAGGCTTTCTTCAGTTCATCGGCGGATACATTCTTGTCCACGCCGAGCATTTCATAAAAATCCTGCGCCATAAATTATGCCTCTTCCTGCGGAGCAGTTTCTGCGGGTTCCGCTTTGCCGGTGGAAACGACCACTTTTGCCGCCCGGATACAGCGTTCGCCCATCATGTAAGCGGGGCACCATTCCTTGATGACCACGCCTTCCGGGGCGGTATCCGAGGCTTCCTGCAGGACCGCTTCCTGCTTGTCCGGATCAAAAGGTTTGCCGATGGAATCCAGTTTTTTCACGCCCAGATCGTCAAAGGCTTTGTTGAATTCGTTCAGGATCATGGCAAGACCCTGCCGGATGGCATCGATATTGTCTGACTGTTTTGCCGCCGTATCCGCCATGCCGAGGAAATCCGCCACCCGCAGGAAGGGATCCAGCGTACTGATCACGCCGATCTGCCGGGCATCTGCCAACTCTTTGATCATGCGGCGGCGGTAATTCTGATAATCCGCCTGCAGATACAAAAGTTTGTTCCGGGTTTCTTCCAGTTCCTGCTGCAGTTTCACTTGCGGATCCACCGTTTCCGGAGCCGGGTCCTGTGTCTGCTGAACTTCTTCTGCCGTCTCTTGGGCGGTTTCTGTATTTTCTGCCGCATCCTGCGGCATTTCTTCAGGCTTTGTTTCCTGATCTTTGGATGTTTTTTTGAACATTATACGATAAAATCCTTCAAGTTTTTTATACAATCCGGGGACCATTCCCATATATTTATATAATATACAACAGATTCACGGAAATGCAAAGAAAATCTGAAAGATTTTACCCTTATCTTCACTCTTTGCACAATGCGAAGAAAAATTCGATTTTGGCATCGATCACATCTCCCCGGGCTCTGGCTTCTGCAAGAAATGCCGGGATCTCCTGCGGGGTGACGGCAAAAAGTTCAATATCTTCAGTGCTTTCCAAATGCTGTTCCGGCGTTTCCGGGAAAAGCGTTTCGTCGATTTCCATAAAAGCCGTGGCGAAACATTCTCCCGTAAGCCCCGGCGAACTGCAGCACATGGGGAATGTCCGGGTTATTCTGCCCCGGTATCCGGTTTCTTCATAAAGTTCCCGGTGGGCCGTTTCCTCTACCGATTCTCCGGGATCGATCAGGCCAGCCGGAAATTCAATGACGTATGCTCCGCAGGGCGGGCGGAATTGGCGGATCAGCAGATATTTTCCGGAGGGAACCAGTTTGGGGATCAGCACCGCTGCGCCGGAGGACCGGACCCGCTGGGCAGCCTCCCACTGGCGTAAGACACCGTTTCTGTCACTGTATTCGACTTTTTCCAATTTGATAAATTTCCCGGCGAACAACTCCTCCCGCCCGGTAACGACTGCATTTTTCATTGTTTACAAACTCCTTTTTTTATACAATGCACTTGAAAAATAGAAAAAGCAAGCTAAATTAAGGAAAAGGCCGCATATTGGCGGATAATTACCAAAAGATTATTACCAGCAGAAGTTTCCCTCTTGACCGGAGATTTTGTATATTTCTCCGGAGCGATTCTTGAAGAGAACCGGATTTTTATGTTAGCAGGACTTACCGGAGCGATCGGCGGCGGAAAAAGTACCGCCCTTGCGGCTTTTGCCGCATGCAATGCCGAAATTTGCGATGCTGACCGCATGTGCCATGAATTGTACGGCGAAGCGGCAGTCGTTGCCCGTCTGATGGATCATTGGGGGGAGTTATGTCTTACGGCTGGGGCGATCGACCGGCAGAAGATTGCCCGGATCGTGTTTCAGAATCAGCAGGAGCTGGATTTCCTTACCGGAGTCCTGTATCCGGAACTGGAAAAAAAGATGGCTGCCATCCGGGCAAAAGCTGCTTTACCGGGAAGTCCCGTGGTGGTGGCGGAGATCCCGCTCCTTTTTGAATGCGGGTGGGAAAAGTATTGTGATGTCACTGTTGCTCTCTGGACCGGGACGGCGCTGCGCCATCAGCGGTTGATCGGCAGGGGAATGACTTTGGAAGAAGTTGCCCGCCGGGAAGCCAAACAGTGGAGCGAAGACCGGAAATTGGAGGCCGCTGATCACGGCCTGATCAATTACGGTTCCCGGCAGGACCTGGAAATGCAATGTAAAAAATTAATGGATATTTGGAAGGATCACTTAAAATGATGTCAGACGATCAGCAGGAATTGAATTTCAGTCCGGCGCCCGAAAGTACTCCGGCGCCCGTTGCCGAACCCGCCCCGGCGCCCAAACGCCGCGGCCGCCCGCCGAAAGCCAAACCCGCAGTCGAAGCGGCCCCCGTTCCGGCAGCACCCGTTGCCGAACCCGCTCCGGCGCCCGCCCCGGCATCCGTTTCTGTTGCCGAACCCGTTCCGGCTCCTGCCGAAGCGGCTCCCGCCCCTGTTCCCGCAGTGGAAATCCCTGCCGAAAAGACAGAAATTCCCCGTGAACCCCGGAACAACAACCGGGATAACAACCGGGATTTCCGCCGGAGCCGGGAAAATAACAACCGGGAAAACAACAACCGCCGTCCCTGGCGTTCCCGCCGGGATGAGGAAAACGGCGAACACCGTTCTTTCCGTGACAATGGCGGCAATGACCGGCATGATAACAGCAATTACCGGGATAACGGCAATTATGAACGCCGTGAAGTCCGGCATGTCCCCCGGGACCGTTATGCGGATTACTCTGCCGATGAATATGATGAATACCGGGAAGAACTGTCCATGCCGGACCGGGAGATGATGCCTTCCCGTCCCCGCCGCCCGGAAGGTCTTCCCAATGATGAAGAACTGGAACGGGATTCCCGGCGGAACGGTCAGCGGCGTGATCCGGTGATCAACAGTTTCAACATTTCCGATCTTCAGGCGAAGAGCATGGAAGAGTTGACCTGCATGGCGGTGGAACTGGGGATCGAAGGCGTGGGTGCGCTGGAAAAATCCACGTTGATCTATGAAATTTTACGGGTCAATGCCGAAAAAAGCGGGCAGATGTACGGCAGTGGTTATCTGGAAGTCCTGCCGGATGGATACGGCTTTTTGCGTTCACCGCAATACTCCTACATGCCCTGTCCGGAAGATATTTATTTGAGTTCTTCCCAGATCAAGCGTTTTGCATTGAAGACCGGGGATTTTGTGGCCGGTCAGATCCGCACGCCCCGGGAAAAGGAACGCTTCTTTGCCATGCTGAAAGTGGAGAGCATCAACAATAATGCTCCTGAAAAGAAACGGGCCATCATTCCTTTCAATGAACTTACGCCCTATTTCCCCACCCGCCGTCTGGTGCTGGAACGGAATCCGGGAGAACTTTCCACCCGTGTGGTGGATCTTGTAACTCCCATCGGGATGGGGCAGCGCGGGCTTATTGTGGCTCCGCCCCGTACCGGGAAAACGGTTCTTCTGCAGAAAGTCGCCAACAGCATCCGTGCCAATAACCCGGATGTGAAACTCATCATTCTTCTGATTGACGAACGCCCCGAAGAAGTGACCGATATGCGCCGCTCGGTGGATGCGGAAGTCATCAGTTCCACCTTCGATGAACCGCCGGAACGCCATGTGCAGGTGGCGGAAATGGTCATCGAAAAAGCCAAGCGCATGGTGGAATACAAGCAGGATGTGGTGATCCTGCTGGACAGTATCACCCGTCTTGCCCGTGCGTACAACACCTTGCAGCCCCACAGCGGCAAAGTCCTTACCGGCGGTGTGGATGCCAATGCTCTGCACCGGCCGAAACGCTTTTTCGGTGCCGCCCGTAATATTGAAAATCACGGCAGTCTGACCATTATCGCTACGGCGTTGATCGACACCGGCAGCCGCATGGATGACGTGATCTTTGAAGAATTCAAAGGTACCGGCAATATGGAACTGCATCTGGACCGCAATCTTTCCGACCGCCGTATTTATCCGGCGATCAATGTGGAAAAGAGCGGTACCCGCAAAGAGGAACTTCTGCTTCATCCGGATGAACTGCAGTGCATCTGGAAACTCCGCAAGGCTATGAATGGCATCCCGGCTGCGGAAGCCATGGAGCTCATGCTGAAGAAGCTGAAAGTTGTCAAGACCAATATTGAATTTCTGTTGACACTGCAGAATCAGCAGTAATCAGGTGATATGATGGCGGAAAAACGCGGCAAATCTCATATTCGGGGGTATCTCCTGCCCATATTGCTGCTGCTGGCTTTGGCGGCGGGGGGCATCATGCTGCTTCCTGTTTACCGTGCTAAACAGAAAAAACAGGCGGAACTGCTCCGTTTGCAGCAGCTTGTGGCAGAAAAAAAAGCCGAGCGCAATACACGGGCTCAACAGACGGAAGCCCTGAAAAATTCTCCGGCGGCGGTGGAAAAAGTCGCCCGGGAGAAGTACCGTTTCGCCCGTGACGGGGAAACGGTTTTGGAGTATCCCGCTCTGCCGGAAAGACAGAAGAAAAATAAGTCCGTTCAATAAGAAAAAAGTGGATGTGATGAAACTGAAATATTTATTGGCTGTTTTATGTGTGGCGGCAGGAGTGTGTTTCTGTTGCGGGTGCAATGACCGGGAAGCCCGGGAGGTCCGGAAAGTTACCGCCGTCCGGGGCGGCGGGCAATGCGCTATGCCGGGGGAAAAATATACCGATTTCCTGCAGGTCCGTGTGGATGGCGCAGACGGAGAGCCGCTGGCGGGGGAAAAGGTCCGTTTTGTTCCCCAGCCCGGATCGGAATTGAAAGTGGAACCGGCGGAAGCTGTGTCTGATGCTGGCGGGATCGTGATGACTAATGTGACTGCCGGAAAACAGGTGGGGGATCTTTATTTGAATGTGATCCCGGAAAGCAAGCCGGAACGGGCAGCGGTGGTCCGTTTTGTTTCCGGTGTGGCGCTGACCGGGACCCGGCAGGAAGCCCATGCCGGGACTGTTCTTCCGGAGCCGATTTCCGTCCGTGTGGTGGATGCTTCCGGCAAGCCGGCCCCCAATGCCAAAGTCTTTTTCTCCCTTGCCGGTGAACCGCAGGGCGGCGGAGCCAAACTGACGAAAACTTCCACCGTGACCAACTCTGAAGGCGTGGCGGACAGCGGTATGATTGTAGGCAGTAAGACCGGAAAGTACAAAGTTTCCATCGATGTCACCGGGCCCGCTTCTTTCCGGCCGCTGGTGGTGGATGTCATGGGGCTGAATCTTACCGGACTCCTGATGGGGGTGGCCGGTGGATTGGCACTTTTTGTATTCGGGATGACTATGATGTCCAATGGGCTGCAGGTGGCTGCCGGGGAACGGATGCGGAGTCTTTTGCGGTTCTTTTCCAGCAATCGTTTTATGGCGATCATTTCCGGGGCGCTGGTGACGGCTGTTCTGCAGTCCAGCAGTGCCACTACGGTGATGGTTATTGGTTTCATCAATGCCGGACTTCTCTCGCTTCTGCAGGCGTTGGGGATCGTCTTCGGTGCCAATATCGGTACCACGATGACTGCCCAGCTTGTGGCGTTCAAACTGGATGATGTGATCATGCCTGCCATTATTGCCGGGTTGATCATCAGTTTCATCAAATGGCGTCCTTTGCGCGGCTGGGGGGATATGCTGCTGGGGTTCGGGCTTCTCTTTTTCGGGATGAAGATCATGAGCAGTGACCTTAAAATCATTGCCGACTTTCCCAGTTTTGCCAGATTCTTCCAGTCTTTTGACTGCGCACCTGTCAATGGCTCTCTGCCTTACGGTGCCATGCTGGGGGCGATTCTTATCGGCGTTATTGTAACGGTGATCATTCAGAGCAGTTCTGCCACAACCGGTATTGTGATCGCTCTGGGGGCGGGGGGCCTTGTAAACCTCTATACGGCGGTGGCTCTTATTCTCGGATCCAATATCGGTACGACTATTACGGCGATTCTTGCTGCGCTTCCCGCCAACCGGGTGGCAAAACAGGCGGCACTGGCGCATACACTTTTCAATGTGATCGGGGTGATCATTGTGATGGGGACCTTCTGGATCACCTGGGGAGATACGGGGATCCCTGTTTTCTTCTATGCGGTGAATTTCTTTACGGACGGCAACGCATTTGCGTTGATCCCCCAGAACATGCCCCGGCATATTGCCAATGCGCACACGCTTTTCAATGTGTTTACCACACTGATCCTTGTGCCGGTCATTCCGTTTCTTGCCCGGATCTGCGAACGCCTGATCCCGGTCCGTTCCGCCAAAGTTCGGTATCAGTATCTGGAACCGAATCTTATCAACAACCCGGCCATTGCTCTTGACCAGACAGTGATGGTGATGCGCCGGATGTTGCGGAAAGCGTGGAAGATGGTGGATCGCTCCATCCGGGAACACTTCATCCATGCCAATGTGGATGAAGAAGGATTTGCCGCACTGGAAAAGCGGGAAAAGAGGATCGACGATCTTCAGTCGGAGATCACCAATTATCTTACACTTGTTATGCAGCGGAAACTTTCCGAGCGTCAGGCAAAGGTCCTGCCGCTTCTGATGCACTGTACCAACGATGCGGAACGGGTGGCTGACCATACGGAAGTGATTCTGATGCTTACCCGCCGTCTGGCGGAGTCCGGGCATCAATTGAGTGAAGACGCAATAGGTGAACTCAATGAGTTGCAGACCCGGTTGAGCAGTCAGGCGGAGTGTGCCATTGCTCTGTTGGATCGTTATGAGGAAAAATGGTGTATCCAGGCGGCAGAAGACAAGGAAGTGATCAGTAAACTGGTGAAACGGTTTGAAGAAACCCACATTGCCCGTCTGCGGGACCAGAAATGCAATGCCACTGCAGGGGTCATTTTCATTGAGTTGCTGGGGGAAGTGGATAAAATTTCCAGCCGTTTGAGCAATATCGTGGAACGGGCGTACCCCATCAGTCAGCGTTCTGCTGTGCCGACTCCGGTCCGTAAGGCTGTCCAGCCGGAAAGCGGGGCGCAGGCATGAGTTATCTGGAAACACAATTTGGTCTTGCCGGTCATAAAGCGGTGATCACCGGCGGCGGCGGAGCCATTTGCGGAGCCATTGCCGAAGGTTTTCTGCGTGCCGGAGCCTCTGTGGCACTCTGGGGGCGGCACATGAGTGTGCTGGAAGAAAAAAAGGCAGTCCTGCCCTTTCAGGAAAGGATCACTCTGCAGGAAGTGGATTTGAGCGATGAAGAGGCGGTAAAATCTGCTCTGGCAGAAACAGGCGATTGCGATATTCTGGTAAACGGGGTCGGCGGTTCCAGCTGCCGGATGCCGCTGGTGGAGGCGGATGTGGCTGATTTTGAAGCGGTGGTCCGGCAGAATCTGGTGGCGGGGTGTTTTCTCCCCACCCGGATCTTTGCCCGGATGTGGATAGAGAAGGAAATTCCCGGTTGTATTTTGAACATTGCTTCCATGGGGTCCTACAATCCTCTTTCCGGGGCGTGGGCGTATTCTGCGGCCAAAGCGGCGGTCATGAATCAAACCATGGCACACGCACGGGAACTGGCTCCGTACGGGATCCGGGTCAATGCTATTGCCCCCGGTTTTTTTCTGGGGAAGCAGAACCGGAAACTTCTGGTGCAGGATGACGGTACGCCTACGGAGCGGGGGGCGCGGGTGCTGAAACACACTCCTGCGGGCCGATTCGGGGAAGTGGCGGAACTGGCTCCTGCGGCGGTCTTTCTCTGTTCCGGCGGTGCCGGTTTTGTCACCGGGGTGACTCTGCCGGTGGACGGCGGTTATCTTACGGACAATATATGAATTTTTTTTCCCGGGCGGCGTGGCGGCGGTTTGCCAGTGACATTCCGGCAGTGATCGGCATTGCCGGGATAGGAATATTGCTTTTGATTGCATTGCTGGCTCCTTTTCTTGCCAACGGGCGGCCGCTGATGGCACAGGAGCCGGATGGGACATGGTGTTTCCCTTTCTGGCGGACTTTTTTTGCGCCGGACAGCCCGGAAGTATTGATTGAACAGGTCTTTAATTATTCTCTGCTTCTTCTGATCGTCTGGGGGGGACTGCATTTTGTTCCCCGGGCATGGCGGAAAATTTTGCGTACAGCGGCGGCGGTTCTCTTGCTGCTGCCCTTTTTGTTGACGGATGCCAGACTGGATAAGGTGGATTACCGCAGCAAGGCTTACCGTTTTGTTCTTTTTGCTCCGATCCCTTACGGGCCTTTTGAACTTGCCGGGGCTCCTTATGATGCGCCGTCGGGCCGTCACTGGTGCGGATTGGATGATGTGGGGCGGGATGTGGCATCCCGCCTGATTTCCGGCAGCCGGGTTTCTCTGGCAGTGGGGCTCGGGGGCGCATTGCTGGCACTTTCCATCGGGACGGCGGTGGGGTTGTCCGCCGGATTTTTCCGGGGCTGGTTTGACCTTACGGTGATGCGTATTGTAGAGATCGTCATGTGTTTCCCCACCTTTCTTTTGCTGCTGATTTTGATGTCTATTCTGGGGGACCGGAAGTTTGAGCAATCTATTTTGATCGTGATCGGCGTGATCGGTCTTACCGGCTGGATCGGGGCGGCGTTTCTGGTGCGCGGGGAAACCTTGCGGCAGCGGGCATTACCGTATATCGAAAGCGGTATTGTTTCCGGACTTCCTGTACGGCGGATCCTTTTTTTCCATCTTCTTCCCAATATTTCCGGGCCGCTTCTGATTTCTTTTGCCTTTGGCGCAGCCGGGGCAATTCTGGCGGAAAGCGGATTGAGTTTTCTGGGGTTCGGGGTGCGGCCTCCCACGGCAAGCTGGGGCGGATTGCTCCGGCAGGCATTTGATGATCCCTTGAGTTACTGGCATCTGACACTGTTCCCGGGACTGGCACTTTTCTGGTCGGTTCTTGCGTTCAACTTTACCGGAGAGGGATTGCGCAAGGCTTTCTCCCCGAAATAAGATTGAAAATCCGGGCTGATGTGCTAAATTACACTGATAATGGTTTGAATTGTTTTTTGAGGTCATATCATGGAAAAGATATTGCAGGAACTTGTAACACGGTATCCCGTGCTGGAAAGCAGTCTTCCTGACATCCGGCGGGCAGGGGAAATGTTATGCGGAACATTTGATGCCGGGAACACCCTTTTTGTCTGCGGCAACGGCGGCAGCGGGGCGGATGCAGAGCATATTGCGGGGGAATTGCTGAAAAGTTTTGTTCTGGACCGGCCGGTGACGCCGCTTCAGCGTGCCGCATTGGCTGAATATGGGGAAGATGGCGCGTACCTGATCCAATCGCTGGAACGGGGACTGCCCTGTATTTCTCTTCTTTCCCACCCCGGATACGCAACGGCATTCGGCAATGATGTGGAGCCCAAACTGGTGTTTGCCCAGCAGTTGTTTGCCCTCGGGCGCAAAGGGGATCTTTTGATGGGGCTCTCCACTTCCGGCAATGCGGAAAATATCCGCCAGGCCATGATCGTGGCAAAAATATCCGGGATCCGGTCGATCCTGCTGACAGGGGCCGGGAACGGCAAATGTGCCGGTTATGCGGATTTGACAGTTCATGTGCCGGAAACGGAAACATTCAAGGTGCAGGAGTTGCATCTGCCTGTTTATCATGCTCTCTGCATGATTGCTGAAAAACACGCTTTCGGAGGGGAATAAGGAATGAAGATCCCCCGTCATGTGGCGATCATTATGGATGGCAACGGCCGCTGGGCGGAACAGCGCGGACTGCCCCGCAGTGCCGGACATCGTGCCGGAGCGGATGCGGTGAGCCGCGGTCTTGCCATTGCGCAGGAGTTCGGTGTGGAAATCCTGACGCTTTACGCCTTCAGTACGGAAAACTGGAAACGCCCTGCCGCCGAAGTGGGGGCCCTGATGGGGCTTCTGGTGGAATTTCTGACTGCCAAAATGCCGGAAATGCACCGTAACGGTGTCCGTCTGCGGACTGTCGGACGCTCCTCCGGTCTGCCGGAGGCGGCAAGGACGGCTCTTTTGAATGCGGTTTCCGCTTCTGCGGGAAATGGCACTATCACGCTGAATCTGGCGTTGAATTACGGGGGCAGGGCGGAAATTGCCGATGCCGCTTCCCGGATCGCCGCCGATGCCGCCGCCGGGAAACTGGATCCGGGGAAGGTGGATGAAGCTGTATTTGCCAAATATTTGTATGCGCCGGATCTGCCGGATCCGGATCTTCTGATCCGTACCAGCGGAGAAATGCGTTTGAGTAATTTCCTGCTGTGGGAATCGGCTTATACGGAACTTTATGTGACCGATTGTCTGTGGCCGGATTTTGACCGTGCCGAATTTGAAAAAGCATTGGCATCTTATGCCGGACGGGATCGCCGTTTCGGCAATCATGCCTGAAAATAGAGGAAGGGGTTTGACATGTTTAAATATCGGGCGATCAGTTTTCCGCTGTTGCTGGCGTTTTTTGCGGCGATGATCTTCTGGCAGCCGTGGGGCCGGTATCTTTTTCTGGCGGCAGGGACGGGGGCATTGTTTCTTCTGGGGCTGGAATTTTTTGCCATGCTGGAAAGTTTGCACCTTCCCTCTTACCGGAAGACCGGGGCTTTTCTGCTTGCAGCAGGATTTTTTGTGGTGAATACCATGAACGGGATGCTTTTTGCATCCGGCGGGCATGTTTGGAACAGTATCCGCATTGCCGCCGCCTCCTGGGGGGCTTTGCTGCTGCTGCTGGTGCCGTTCATCGGCTGGTTTCTGCTGCTTTTTGTGAAAGACAAGCAGTCTTTGTTGAAGAAACTCCCGGTAACGCTGGGCGGGGTGATTCTGCTTTTCATCACATTTCTTCCTCTGGTGACCACATTCGGGACATTCTGGCGGTATGCGTACATCGGGAATGGGAATTTTCTTTTTCTGGTGCTGGTCACCAAATCCATGGATACCGGCGGGTACATTTTCGGCCTTTTGAGCAATAAGATTCTGCCCGGGGGCAATCACAAGATCGTGCCTTCCATCAGTCCCAAAAAATCCTGGGAAGGTTTCTTTGGCGGGATCGCTTTTTCTGTGGGGGTGGCACTTCTTTTGTGGAAATTCAATTTGCAGCCCTTTACCATGGGGATCTGGATGACGGTGATTTCCGGTGTGGTGCTGGCTCTGGGGAGTTTTGCCGGGGACTTGACCGAATCGGCTTTGAAGCGGGCCGCCGGGATCAAGGATTCCGCCAATATCATCCCGGGGATGGGTGGTGTGTTTGACGTGCTGGACAGTTTTATCTATAACGGGATGCTGTTTTCGGTATTGTGGTTTGTTTCCAAAATGAATATGCAGTGAGGAACAGAAAATGGAAAAGAAAATTTTACGGCTGTTGCAGGATGATTGCCGCTTGAGCGCACAGGAAATCGCTGAACGCATCGGTGCGGAGGAAGCTCTTGTAAAAGATATGATCCGGAAAATGGAAGCCGATCAGGTGATTTTGGGCTACGCCGCAGTGGTGGCGGATGACCGTCTGCCGGATGCAAAAGTCCGGGCGTTGATCGAGGTCAAAGTCAAGCCCCAGCGTGATGGCGGATTTGATGAAGTTGCCCGCCGCATTGCCCGTTTCCCGGAAGTGGTGCGGCTGTATCTGGTTTCCGGCGGGTATGATCTTCTGCTGGAAGTGGAAGGTGATTCTCTGCAGACCGTTGCCGGATTTGTTTCTGCACGGCTTGCCACCATTGACGGGGTGTTGTCCACGGCAACATCGTTCCAGTTGAAGAAGTACAAAGAATCCGGCAAAATCATGTCCCAGGAGGATGAATATGAGCGGCTCCCCGTCACCCCGTAGAACCTTTGTTGCGGAACACATCCATGTTCTTCCCAAGAGCGGGATCCGGGAATTTTTTGATCTGGTCAGCACCATGAAAGGTGTGGTTTCGCTGGGGGTGGGCGAACCGGACTTTGTTACTCCGTGGAACATCCGTGAGAGCGGGATCTATTCTTTGGAAAAGGGGCATACCGCCTACACATCCAATCTGGGGCTGCTGCCTCTCCGGAAAGCCATTTGCGATTATGTCCGCAGTGATTACCATGTGTCTTACCGGCCGGAAGATGAGTGTCTGGTGACCATTGGCGTCAGCGAGGCATTGGATATGGTGATGCGCGCCATGATCGACCCCGGTGACGAGGTGCTTTATACGGAGCCCTGTTTTGTGTCCTATCCTGCGGAGATCCGCATGGCGCACGGGGTGCCGGTAGTGGTGGAAACCCGTGAAGAGGACAACTTTGCTCTGAACCCGGCTCTTCTGCGGGAAAAACTGACGCCGAAAAGCAAGATCCTTCTCTTGAATTTCCCCTGCAACCCCACCGGTGCCACGCTGGACCCGGCAACCATGCAGGAAATTGCAGACATTGCCATGGAACATGATTTGCTGGTGGTGACTGACGAAATCTATTCGGAATTGTTGTACGAAGGGACTCATACATCCATCGCTTCTCTTCCGGGGATGCGGGAACGGACGATTTTTCTCCATGGTTTCTCCAAAGCCTTTGCCATGACCGGCTGGCGTGTGGGGTATGCCTGCGGGCCGGCGGAGTTGATCGACCCCATGATGAAGATCCATCAGTATTCCATCATGTGCGCCTCCACCATGAGTCAGGAGGCGGCACTGGATGCCCTGCTCCACGGCAGGCGCGCCATGCAGGAAATGCGGGAATCCTACTGTGAACGGCGGAATGTCATTGTCAATGGGTTCAACCGTATGGGGCTGCGCTGTCTGATGCCCAAGGGGGCATTTTACGCCTTCCCGAACATTACTTCCAGTGGCATGGATTCTGTGACATTTGCCAAAACGCTTCTTCAGGAGGAAAAAGTCGCCGTGGTGCCGGGGACGGCATTCGGGGCTTGCGGGGAAGGGTTTGTGCGGTGCAGTTATGCCGCCGGGATGGACCGCATCCAGCTTGCTCTGGAGCGTATTGCCGCTTTTGTGGAACGGCATAAGTAAGGGAGTGCAGGTAAGTGAATATTTATATCAAGACTTACGGCTGCCAGATGAACGAGCGGGACTCGGAGGCTCTTGCAGGGATGCTGTGTGCCAGAGGTCATAAGATCGTGCCGGATGAAGATTCTGCCGATGTCATGATTTTCAATACCTGCAGTGTGCGGGATCAGGCGGAGCGCAAGGCCGTCGGCAAGGTTTCTTTTATGAAAAAGTACAAGGACCGGAAGCCGGAATTGATCATTGGTGTGATCGGCTGTATGGCGGAACGCCGTGGAGAATCGCTTCTGGAAGAGATCAAACATCTTGATTTTGTTCTTGGTACCGGGAAATTGCATACCCTGCCGGATTTGATCGAGTCTTTGCGTGAAAAAAGGCTGCGCCGTGCCGATACCGGCCCCTGCAATGATGTTCTTACTGCCATGGGGGCCCATTACCGCCCGGAAGGCGGGAGCAATGTGCTGGGGCAGATCGCCATTACCCGTGGGTGCAACCGTTTTTGCAGTTATTGCATCGTTCCCTATGTCCGCGGCCGGGAGATCAGCCGGGAGATGGAGGATATTCTTGCCGAAGCCCGTATGCTGGCGGCAGATGGTGTCCGGGAGATTTTGCTTCTGGGGCAGAATGTGGCGGCGTACGGCATGAATGGCGAAACGGCGTCCCCCGCTCCGGAATACAGCCCCTTTGCGGATCTGCTGGCGGAAATGGCGAAAATCGACGGATTGTACCGCATCCGTTACACTTCGCCGTATCCCACTTATTTCAACGACAAACTGATCCGGACCATTGCGGAAAATCCCAAAGTCTGCCGTAATGTGCATTTGCCTCTCCAGTCCGGTTCGGATCGCATTTTGAAGCTGATGAACCGGCAATATACGGCAGATCTTTATCGGGAGATCGCCGGAAAACTGCGGCGTGCCATGCCGGATATCACCTTTTCCACCGATGTGATCGTAGGATTCCCCGGGGAAACCGAAGAAGATTTCCGCATGACCCGGGATTTGATGAATGAGATCGGTTTTGATCAATCCTTCATTTTCAAATATTCCCCCAGACCCGGCGCTAAATCGGCGCAGGAGCCGGACAGTGTTCCCCAGAGTGTCAAGGAGGAACGGGATCAGATCCTCCTTGCCGACCTTGCGGAACGGACTGCCAAAAATATGGCTGCCCAGGTGGGGACTGTGCAGGAAGTCCTTGCTGAAGGTGTCAGCCGCCGCATGGCGGAACGCTGGACAGGCCGTACAGGCGGGAACCGGATGATCCATTTCCCTCCGCCGGAAGGGGTTCGCCCCGGGGATCTTTTGCAGATCCGTGTCAAGCGGGCCGGGAATGTAACGCTTTACGGCGAAGTGGAAAAGGATTGATTTCTGATGGCGGACGGATTGGAGCCGATTCTGCGCATCGGTCTGCATGACCGGGTGCGGCTCGGGAGTTTCTGGGATCATCTGGAGCTGCCGGGGAGTTACTGGCGTCTTTATTGGATGCAGGAATCCGGTGCGGCTCTTTCCGGGCGGGACGGCAAACTCCGGCAGCTTTCGCCGGACTGTATTTATCTCCTTTCCCCCAACTGTAATCTGATGGGGCATTGTGCCGGTACGCCTGTGCAGTATTATCTTCATTTTGAACTTGCCGGGATGGCAGGGAATCCGGAGATCCCGCTCCACGAAATTCCGATTTCCGGATGTTGCAAAGAACTGCTTGCAGAATGGAAAAAATGTATTGATGACGGCAGTCAGGATGCCGCACAGGGGATTTTGCGGGCGATGGCTCTTGCGGTATTTGCCCTCGGCCGTCTTTCGGAAGAAGCCTTGCAGGCGCGTCCCCCTGACCGGCGTATCGAAAAAGTTTGCGCCCTCATGCGCAGCACGCCCGCCCGGGATTGGTCCATTGCGGAACTCGCCCGGAAAGCCGGTTTGACTTCCAACTATTTTCTCCGCCATTTTCAGGCTGTTACCGGTGTTCCGCCCGGCCGTTATCTCCGGCGGCTGCGCTATGACAGTGCCGCCCGGATGCTGGCTGACGGAACCATGTCCATCGATCAGATTTGTCAGGAGATCGGTGTCAAGGACCGTTTCCATTTTTCCCGTGAGTTCAAACGCTACTTTGGCGAGCCGCCCGCCCAGTACCGCAAACATCGCCGGGCCGTTTCCGGGAGAAATTTGCAGGAAAGATGAAAAAAAGTTGCAAATTTGACTTGACAAAATAAAAGATGGGGTTATATTTATATTCATCACGCAGCCCCGTGGTGTAATGGTAGCACAAGTGATTCTGGTTCATTTTGTTGAGGTTCGAATCCTTACGGGGCTGCCATTTTTTTTTGCCGTGATGGGCGGGAAACGCCGGGCCTTACTCCTGCGCCGCTCGGCGGGTAGCACCCA
>JAFTIA010000076.1 GCA_017457105.1 Lentisphaeria bacterium
CTATGAATACTATGAATACTGGGAATACTATAGATGGTCTGTGGTATACTGTGAGCCATGTGCTCCGGAAATTCCATGGTACATGGCTCACACGCTTTCTTGTGCTTACCCCAGTATTCTTAGTATTCCCAGTATTCCCAGTTGGCCTTGCCCGCAGTATCGGCTCTGCGCAATGTGCCCTGCCAGCCGTGGCAGGCAAAGCACTCTGCCCCATTTTAAAACCTCAAATTTTCCCAGGCGGACGGCAGTTCTTTCATGGGGTTGCGGATCTTCAGCGGGACTTCCGGGGCAAAAACTGCCAGACGGCACTCTTCCAGAAGAAGCCAGAAATCATACAGTGCAGGAGCGTTGGAGAAAGAACCGGCACTTTCCATGGCAAGACGGAATTTTTCCAGCCATTCTTCCAGACTTTCCAGTTTTTCAGCATCTTTGGCGGGGTTGCTGTCCAGCCGTTCCGCCCGCAGACGGAGCCCCCGCAAATACCGGGGGTAATCGCTCCACACCGCCGGACGGGCAAGGAATCCCGGCGCAAAAAGCCAGTCCAGATGCGCCCGCAGATCCCGGGAATCCACCCGGGGCCGGACTTGCAAACGGCGGCACATATCGTGGACAGGACCATATAACGCATGAAGTTTTTCCAGATTTTTCATCAGATTGGCGGCTTCCGCCCCCACGTCCTGCATGGCGTTTTCTTCGGCTTCCCGCCACGCTCCGGGAGTCCGGATCTCTTCCGGCTCCATGCCGAATGCCTGTAAAACTGCCTGCATCGGCAAGTCGGCGGCGTATTGTTTTTCCGTGTCCCGGCAGAAAAACGCCAGCAATAACTGATTGGGCATCCGCAAAGAACGCCGGATAAATTTCATCTGATCAGCATGACGGATCTCAAACAAACGCACCAGCCCTTCCCGGTGCCGCAATGCCGCCTCCGGTTCACGCAAATAAAACTGCACTGCCGCCAGACCGTCCTCCCCGGGAGCCAGTGCCGGATACGCTGCCCGTTCCCCCGTATTGCCCAGTTGGACTGCCGCTGGTAGTGAAACCCCTTCCGGCCAATCCCGCAACCCGGTCTGCGGCTGCAATTCCCCAGCACGGATCTTTGAATGACTTACCCGGGACCCCATCATGGAACGGTCCGGCATTTCCTCATGTTCTGCCAGGATTTTGCCGTCTTTGCCTGTAATGGCAAGGCGCAATTTCATATAAGGTGGGAAACGCATTTCATTTTCCACTCTGGCAGGGAAGGCCGTCCCGAAATGATCACGCAGTGCATCATGGAGGGGCTGGGAAGTAAAAACTTTTCCCTTCCGGCAGGCTTCCGTAAATTGTGCGGCGTGTTCCGACGCCGGGGAAAGCTGTCTGCGGTACTCTTTGGGCAGCTGTTTGATGAGAAGCAGTATTTTTTCTTCCAGATGCCCCGGCACCGGCCAGTCCAGTGCCCACGCCGGGAGCAGGTTCAATTCCTCTTTCGGGCAGAGCAGACGGATACCGTCTTCCGGTTCCCCCGGTTCAAAAAGATATTGCAGAAGAAAACTGTGCCCGTGAAAATCCAGCAGATCCGGGTAATCCTTTTCATCATAGGATCTGTCTGGAGGGCAGCTGGCATCTGCCGGTGTCATGGCAAGATCCCGGCGGGAATGCTGAATAAAACGCTTGAGCGAGGGGACGGACAAAACCTCCGCAGGCAGGACGTTTTGAAAATGCCGTACTGCCAGTTCCGGATCATACACGCCACCGGGACGGCGGAGTTTGACTTCCAGATACCGCAGATCACGGACCATCCGCATTTGTTTGCCCACCCAGCCGGGGAAATTTTCCGGCAGTTCCGCCGCCGCCAGAGCATCCCGGATAAAAATTTCCCGGGCCTCCACCGGATGGGTCGCACCGTAATGTACCCTTTTCCCGCTGTGCAGGATAAGGTTTCCGGAAATCAGACGCTCGTGGGCGTGGACAAAGCCTGTATTTTTATCCCAGTTGATATTTTCATAAACTGCCGTACACAAATGGGGGGCGACTTCGTTCACCCATTCCGGCTGGATCTCCGCATTCCGCCGCCCGAAAAGCCGTGCCGTTTCCACCAGTGCAAAACTGACGATCCATGCCGCAGGCTTTTTCCTTTTGGAAAGCCCCGAGCCGGGGAACAGTACATACTTTTTCCCACCCGCACCCATATAAAAACGGTATTCCGGAACATATTTGGCGATTTGTCTCGGCACGCCGGAAAGGACGGATTTATGGATATTGTCCGCATCCACTGTTTCCGGAACAATATCAGGCAGAGTGCATCCGGCGTCTTTGCAGGATTCCCGCAGATCCGCCTCCAGATTCCGCCACTCCCGCAGTCGGTTGAAATTCATAAAATTCGCCTTGGCAAAACGGCGCATCAAACTGTTGGACTGCGCTTCTGTGCGGAAAAGCCGCCACAATTTTAAGATCCCCATATAGTCGGAAGTTTCGTCCTGAAATTTCCGGTGGGCCTCATCCGCCTGCTGCTGACGGTCATAAGGCCGTTCCGCCGGGTCCTGGATGGAGAGAAAGGCGGCAAGAGGCAGCATGTCATGCAAGACATTTCTGCGGGAGGCTTCCAGAAGCATTTTCCCGATATGGGGGTCGATCGGCAGATCCGCCAATCTCCACCCTTCCCGGGTCAGCCTGCCGCCGGGGAGCATGGCTCCCAGATCTTCCAGATGGCGCAATCCCTCCCGGATAAGACTGCTCTGCGGCGGGTCCGGGAATGGAAAACGGTCGATCCTCGGCAAGCGCAAAACTGCCATTTGCAGGATCACCCCCGCCAGACTGGTCCGCTTGATCTCCGGATCGGTATAGGCTTCCGCTTTGGCAAGGTCTTCGGCGGTATAAAGGTGGACGCACACCCCGTCTGCTGTACGGCCGCAGCGTCCCCGCCGCTGGCGGGCACTTGCCTGCGAAATGGTTTCCACATGCAGTTCCTGGATCCGGCTGCGGGGATTGTAGCGGCTGACCCGTGCCAGACCGGAATCCACGCAGAATCGGATACCGGGAATGGTGATACTTGTTTCCGCCACATTGGTGGCAAGGACAATGCGCCGCAGCCGTCCCGGACGGAAAACTTTCTGCTGTTCCGCATTGCTCAACCGGGCAAAAAGAGGCAGGATCTCTGTGGCGGGATATTTGCGCCCTTCCAGCATGTCGGCACACTCCCGGATCTCCCGTTCGCCGGGGAGAAAAACCAATATATCGCCCCGCCTGTCCAGACTGCTTACAAACTCCACCGCCCGTGCCACCTGCTCCGGCAGATCCTCATCCGGCAGAGGGTCCTGAAAATGATCCTCCACAGGATACATCCGTCCCTCCACCTGAATAACAGGGGCGTTGCCGAAAAATTCCGAAAAGTGTTCCAGATCCATAGTGGCGGAGGAGATCGCCACTTTCAAGTCCGGCCGCCGGGGCAGGAGATCTTTCAAATACCCCAGAAGAAAGTCGATATTGAGGCTGCGCTCATGGGCTTCGTCAATAATGATGGCATCATATTTGCGTAACTGGCGGTCGTTGCGGGTCTCCGCAAGGAGGATGCCGTCTGTCATAAATTTGATGCGGGTTTCCGGCGAAACATTGTTGTCAAACCTTACTTGATACCCCACGCCTTTTCCGCATTCGGTGCCGCACTCTTCTGCCACACGCCGTGCCATTGCCACTGCCGCAATGCGCCGGGGCTGGGTGATCCCCACATGTCTGCACCCCAGCAATGCCGCCGCTTTCGGGAGCTGGGTGGTTTTGCCGGACCCGGTATCGCCCCCCAGCACGATCACCTGATGTTTGCGCCACAATTCGCAAATTTCGCTGATCCTGCCGGATACGGGCAACGCCGCCGGAAACCGCAGCTGCAATTCTTCTTCCGGAAGCGGAGTTTGAACAGGGGAGTCACTCATCGGAAAAACGGGACTCCTGTCAGGCGGAAAGATTCCCGTTCCGCCGGGTCAAAAAAGACTTTGTCCAGAAAAAGTCCGTGAGGCGGAGCCGTTTCCGGAGCTTTGGTCCGGTCTTTGGCATCCCGGATGACGGCGACTTTTTCCGGCAGGATTTTGCCTGCCCCCACAGCTTCCAGCGTCCCCATCAAACAGCGGATCATTTTATACAGAAATCCATTCCCCACAAAAGTCACACAGAGATACTGCCCGAACTGCTGAACATCGATCCGGTAAATGGTACGCACTGCATCGTCGATCAGCGACCGCTCCACCACAAAACTGGAAAAGTCATAGGTCCCTACCAGATGTTTTGCCCCTTCCTTGATCTTTTCCGGATCCAGCGGTCTGCCCGGCCGCCAGCTGTAACGGGCGGTAAAAGGGGAGTCCGCCCCCAGATTCAACACATAAGTATAGGCTTTCCCCAGTGCATCGTACCGGGTATGGAACTCCATGGGGACCTCCCGGATGGAGGCTATGCGTATATCACTTGGCATCAGGCGGTTCAGTGCCGCCATGACTTTTTCCGCCGGGATACGGGGAAAATCCGGATAGAGATAGGAGGCGGCAAAACCCAGCGCATGGACCCCCGCATCCGTCCGGCTGCTGCCGATGAGGTGGATGGATTTCCCGCCGTACAGCCGGGTAAGAGTTTTCTGCATCACCTCCTGAACTGCCACCCGGTGAGGCTGGATCTGCCAGCCGCTGTACCCGGAACCGTCATAAATGATTTCCAGCAGGAATCTGCCCTGCGGCGTATAAGAAGTTTCTTCAATAGTCGTTGTAGGCATAGCAAATCCTGTCTGTTATTTCTTCAAAAAATTGGCAATGACATCGGCAATGGCTTCCGGGGTGAGGCCGAATTTTTCCCGGAGAGAAGCGACTTTGCCGAAGGGGATCACCTCATCGGCGGGCCAGCCGAATCTGTGGGTCACGGTGATTTTTTCAGCGGCGGCAGAACCGAACCCGCCAGTCGTTACATGGTCTTCCAGCGTAAAAACCGGCATCCGGGAGGCGTGTTCCTGCAAAAGAGCTCCATCCAGCGGTTTGACCGTGGGGGAATGGACCGCCATAACAGAAAGTCCGTATTTTTCCTGCAAAATCTTCACCGCTTCCAACGCTGTGAAAATCTCTGCCCCGCAACTCCACAAGGCGGCGTCTTTGCCCTCTTTCCGGATCTGCGCCTTCCCCGGCCGGATACGGCCCGGCAGAGGCAGTTCTTCTGCGGCACGGGGACTGCCCCCGCGGGGATAACGGATGGCAGCAGGTGCCGCCAGTTCCACCGCTGTAAACAAGGCATCCTGCAATTCCTGCTCATCCGCCGGAGTGTAAATGGTCAACCCCGGCATGGCCTGAAGAAACGCCAGATCATAGATCCCGTGATGGGTGGGCCCGTCTTCCACAGCTCCGGCACGGTCAATGGCAAGGATCACCGGAAGTTTCTGCAGACAGATATCGTGATAAACCTCATCCAGACTGCGCTGAAGAAATGTGGCATAAATGGCCGCCACGGGGATCATGCCGCCCGCCGCCAGACCGGAGGCAAAAACAAGTTCATGTTCTTCCGCGATCCCTACATCAAAAAACTGTTTCGGAAACCGGGCGGCAAACCGGTCCAGCCCGGTACCGAGTGCCATGGCGGCAGTCACCGCCGCCACATCCTGCCGTTTTTCCGCCAGCCGGATCATGCTTTGACCGAAAGCGTGCGAAAAGCCTTTTCCCGGTTCATCCGGCAGACCTTTTTCCGGATCAAAGGGTTTCACGCCGTGATAACGCTCCGGTTCTTTTTCGGCAGGGATATAACCCTTCCCTTTGCGTGTCAGTACATGGACAAGGGTCGGGCGGCGGGATTCCCGTGCCGCCGTCAGGAGCCGTTCCAGTTCGTCTATATTATGCCCGTCCACAGGGCCCAGATAACGGATGCCCAATTCTTCAAACCAGCCGCCGGGCAGAAAAACACTTTTGGCAGATTCCTCAAAACGGCGTACTGCGTTATAAACTTCCGGCATCTTTTTGAGCATGGTCTTCGCCAGTGCCCGGAAACGGGTGTAGCTGCGCCCGGAAATGATGCGGTTCAAATAATGGGTGAGCCCGCCAACATTGCCGGAAATGGACATGCGGTTATCGTTGAGGACGATGACCAGTGAACTCTTGTTTTCATCGATATTGTTCAAGCCTTCCAGCGAAACGCCGCACCCCAGAGAACCATCCCCCAGAATGGCGGCAAAAGCAGTATCTTTATTCATGCGCCGCGCGGCAGTTTCCAGCCCAAGAGCGGCGGAAATGGCCGTTCCGGCATGACCGCCCCCGATGGGATCGTATTCCGGGGATTCCGCACGGGATTGAAAGGGGGCGCAGCCCTCAAACTGCCGCAGTTTCCGGAAAAGATCCCGGCGGCCCGTCAGGAGTTTATGGGTATAAGACTGGTGCCCCACATCCCACACCAGAGCATCCTCCGGCGTATGGAAGACCCGGTGCAGAGCAATGGTGAGTTCCACCGTTCCCAGCGAACTTGCCAGATGGCCGCCGGTCCGGGAAACGGTTTGCAAAATCTCTTCCCGGATTTCTTTAGCCAATTCCGGCAAAACCTGTTTCGGCAGACGGCGCAGATCTTCCGGCGAATGGATGGTGTCCAGCAATTTCCCCATTTTTCAGAGGACCATCCGCACGCCGGGAATGGCGGCAAGACGCTGGGGCAGAGCCTCCAGTGTCAGCCGGTCCGGGATCGTTACAGTCACCGTCAGCGAACGGTATTTCCCGCCGGAAGAAGCGTTCCCGGGGCGCAGTTCCTCCTGCATCCCGAATGTGGCAAGCACCATGGAGGCTTCCGCCAGAACCGGGGCTTCCTCCCCCTCAAAAATGATCCGCAGTCCGCAACGGACCGGGAATTTCAACTCCTGATCACCAGCCATTATTTTTCCTCCCAGAAAGGCGATATGCTGCGAAGTGTCCGGATAATATCCGGCAGGACTTCCAGCACTTTTTCCACTTCCTGCTGTGTATTGAATTTGGAAAGACTGAAACGGATCGTGCCGTGGGCAGAGGTGTAAGGCACCCCCATGGCACGGAGAACATGAGAGGGTTCCAGACTACCCGTGGTACACGCACTGCCGCTGGAAGCGCAAATGCCGTAACAGTTGAGCATGGAAAGAATGGCTTCCCCTTCAATGCACTCAAAACTTACCGAACTGGTATTGGGGAGCCGGGAGGCCTTGTCCCCATTCACATGGACTCGGGGGATCGCCTGCACGATGCCGGATTCCAACTGATCCCGCAAAGCGGAAAGAGCCGCAACTTCCTGATCCATCCCCTTGCGGGCGATTTCGCAGGCTTTCCCGAGAGCGATGATGGCGGGGACATTTTCCGTACCGCCCCGGCGGCCCCGTTCCTGATGACCGCCGGTAATAAGCGGCTTGAACCGGACGCCCCGGCGGATGTAGAGAACGCCAATTCCTTTGGCACCATGGAGTTTGTGCCCGGAAAGGGAGAGAAAGTCGATTTCCCCGTCAGAAAGATCCACCGGGACCTTGCCCACCGCCTGCACGGCATCCGTATGGAAAAGAGCCCCCTGTTGATGGGCAAGGCGTGCCATGCGTTTCACATCATACACATTGCCGATTTCGTTATTTGCCCACATGCAGGACACGATGGCGGTATTGCTGTCGATCTCTTTTTCCGCAAAATTCCAATCCAGACGGCCGGAACCGTCCACAGGGATCAATTTCACTTCATATCCGGCACGGGCGTATTCCCGGACGGTGGTCAGGATGGCGGGGTGTTCCACGCAGGTGGTCACGATTTTTTTCCGTTCGGGGAGAGCGGCAAGAGCGGCGGCAAGAGCGGCGTTGTCACTTTCCGTACCGCCGGAAGTAAAAAGAATTTCGGAGGCACAGTTGTCTTTATCCCGGAAATCGGCTTTCAGCAATTCAGCGACCTGCCGCCGGGCATTTTCCACTTCCGCCATCACGGAGCCGCCGAAAGAGTGGATGCTGGAAGCATTGCCGTACCGTTCACAGAAAAACGGCTTCATTGCCTCAAATACCTCCGGATCGACCCGGGTGGTGGCGTTATTATCAAAATAAATAACATTCTTCATGGTATAACCTCTTTTTTTTTAACAATGATAATATAACACTTGACTGTCACTTTTTCCACAAAAGCGGCAAAGGATTTTTTACCGCCCAACAGACCCGCTCCGGGCAGTTGACTTTTTGATTTGAAATGTTATCTTATTACAATCGTATTTTTTTACTTCAAAATCGAGAGGAAAAAATGAAAAAGATCCGGGTCGGCATTTGCGGTCTGGGCTCCATGGGGATGCACCACGCGTTGATGCTTTGCAAACACGAAAATGCGGAATTGGTTGCCGCTGCGGATATGGAGGAAGCCAAACGCCTCCGGGCAAAAGAGGAACTCCATGTATCGCAAATATTTGCAGATGGCAGAGATTTGATCCGGAATACGGAGCTGGATGCAGTCTGGGTCTGTGTTCCGACCTATCTTCATGCGGAATTTACCGCACTGGCACTGGAACATGGGCGCCATGTTTTTTGCGAAAAACCCATGGCCCGCACCCCGGAAGAATGTGCCATCATGCAGAATGCCGCTGAAAAATCCGGCAAATTCCTTATGATCGGGCAGGTCCTCCGGTTCTGGCCGGAATATGTGTTCTTGAAAGAAGCCGTTTCCGGCGGGAGATACGGCAAACTCCTCACCCTTTCCATGACCCGGGTGGGCGGCGTTTCCACGGGTTATGAAAACTGGTTTCTGGACGAAGCCCGCGGCGGGACACAGATTTTTGACCGGCATATCCACGATACAGATGCCATTTTGTGGATCTGCGGCAAACCGGAATCCGTCCGTGTCACCGCCACGGTGAAGGACCGTTCCACCGACGGCGGTGCGGTGCATACCTTTACGGATTACCATTTTCCCGGCGGCCCCACGGTCCATGCGGAAGGCTCTGCGGATATGCCCAAGGGTTTTCCCTTTACCGCCGCTTACCGGGCAGTTTTTGAAAATGCCTGTGTGGAATTCAACAGCCGGAACGCTGAAACGCTGAAAGTTTATCATGACGGCATTGTTGAAACGCCGGAACTGCCGAAAGCCGTGGAGGAATCCGGTTCCGGGCTCAATATTTCGTCAGCACTGCCCTATTTTGCGGAACAGTGCTATTTCTTTGACTGTATCCTCAAGGGCAGAAAACCGGAAACTGTCACTCCGGAAGCCGCAGCGGAAACCGTCAAAACCGTCCGTGCCGAAATGGTCAGCGAAAAGACCGGAGAAACTGTAAAACTTTAAAATGACAATATGAAAAAAGGTGATCAAAAATGATGAAATTTGAAGTCCGTCCCATCAGTTCCATGGATAAAGTCCTGCTGGAACCCTCGCTGAATGCACAACCTCTGACCGCTGCAACGGCGCTTAAAGGGGAAGTTTTCTCCTTTCAGTTTGCCGTGAAAAATACCACCCCGTGGCATGACGAAAATGCCTGGTCCCCCGTACTTCCCGTAACAGCGGGACTCTCTCTGGAAAGCAAACTCCCCGCCCAGCTGCGGGAAGTGCGCTCCGTGCCGGTGGATATCCCCTGCTTTACCAAAGATACCTGCCTCATGCGGGAAAAACCCGGCTACTACCCGGATCTGCTGACAGATTTCCCCGGCTATTATCTTTTCCCCGCTGAAAACTGGCGTTCTTTCTGGGTCACGGTACGCATCCCCGCCAACTGCAAGGCGGGCAAGTACCCCATCACCCTCCGTCTGGAAGAACTGGATGCCAGCAGCCGCAAAGTGGAAAACCCCGTGATCCAGACTGCCACCCTGACGCTGGAAGTTCTCCCCGCCAAGCCCGCCAAACAGACCATTCTCCGCTATGAATGGTTCCATGCGGACTGTCTGGCGACATATTACAACGTTCCCACCTGGAGCGAAAAGCACTGGGAAGTCATGGAGAACTTTATCCGTACCGGTGCGGAACACGGTATGAATGTGCTGATGACTCCCCTCTGGACACCCCCTCTGGATACTGCCATCGGTGGGGAACGCCCCACCACCCAGCTTCTGATCATCCGCAAAAAAGGGAAGAAATACACCTTTGACCTTTCCCGGTTGGAACGCTATGTGGATATGGCTCTCAAGTGCGGCATCACCCACTTTGCCATGTCCCACGCATTCACCCAGTGGGGTGCCAAAGCCACGCCGAAAATCGTGGCGGAAATCAACGGCAAAGAACAGCGGATCTTCGGCTGGGATGTGCCTGCCAATTCTCCGGAATACAAGGATTTCCTCACCCAGCTGATGAAAGTTCTGCTGCCCTTCTTCCGTGAAAAGGGGTTGTGGAAAAATATTTTCTTCTCTGTTTCCGACGAACCCACGCTGGAAAATATCGAAAGTTACGCTTACGCCTCCAAACTCATGGATTCCCTTCTGGAAGGGGCTCCCACGCTGGATGCTCTTTCCAGTTTTGAATTCCACAAGCGCGGTCTGGTGCAGAATCCTGTCCCTGCCAACAACCACATTGAACCCTTTGTGGGCAATGTCAAGGATCTTTACACCTACTACTGCTGCGGCCAGTGCAACGGGGTGCCCAACCGGTTCATCACCCAGCACGGTTCCCAGACCCGTGTGATGGGGGTGATGTTCTATCTCTATAACATCGTGGGCTTCCTGCAGTGGGGATATAACTTCTATTACAGCCACCAGTCCAAGGAAGTCATTGATCCCTATCGTGACACCTGCGGCCGGAACTGGGTCCCCGGCGGCGACCCCTTTATCGTGTATCCGGGCAAAGACGGCAAAGCGGAAGACTCTTTGCGGCACGAACTTTTCTACGATGCCATTCAGGATTTGAACGTGATGCGGGCTCTGGAAAAGAAGATCGGCAGAGACGCCGTGATCGCTTTGATCCACGAGGGGCTGAATTACCGGATCTCCATGACCGATTATCCCCATTCCACCGAATGGCTCATGCAGCTGCGTGAAAAACTCAACCGTTATCTGGCTGCAAAATGAAACCGGTTTATGTTTCTCTGATCGGGTTCGGGCAAATCGGGCAGATGCTCTTCCGGAAATGGTCGGCTCTGCCCCAGATCCGGGTGATTGCGGTAACGGACCCCGCTTATGCGGGGCAGGATGCCTGCAAAATCGCCGGTGCTGCCGGAGAGGAAATGATCATTCAGCCGGAATTGAAAACCCCGGCGGAAGTGGCGGTGATCGCCACATCCAGTTACCCGGAAGATGTGCTGCCCCTCATCCAAAAATGCGTGGCACTGGATATGTCTGTGGTGACCACTTGCGAAGAACTTTTTTATGACCGGTGTGACGAGGTCCGCCGCATTGCCAAAGATGCGGAAATGCGGGGGATCGCCGTACTGGCAGGAGGGATCAATCCGGGGTATCTCATGGATTTTCTTCCGGCGATCCTTTCCGGGGCAAGCATGAATGTCCGGAGTGTTACAGTGGAGCGTTATCAGGATGCTTCCAACCGCCGTACCCAGTTTCAGCGCAAGATCGGCGCCGGGCTCACCATGCCGGAATTTGAGGCCGCCGTGAACGCAGGAACATTGCGCCACGCAGGATTGATGCAGTCCATGAAGTTTCTGGCAGATGTTTTCGGCTGGGAACTG
The DNA here is from genome assembly GCA_017457105.1 of Lentisphaeria bacterium. Classification (GTDB taxonomy): domain Bacteria; phylum Verrucomicrobiota; class Lentisphaeria; order Victivallales; family Victivallaceae; genus UBA1776. The sequence goes on from JAFTIA010000076.1 coordinate 11,566, forward strand.
GCTTCCATGACCGAAGAATTTTCCCCCGTCACCGATGACGGGATCCACATCCGGGGCGTCCGGCAGCTTGGTTCCGGGAAACTTGCCGACGGCAGGGAAGTGATCACGCTGGATTTTCTGGCGGCTGTGGGCGAACCCGAACCCCGTGACCGTATTGTGATCGATGGCGACCCCCGGCTGGAAAGCTGCATCAAAGGCGGTTTGAACGGCGATGCCGGGACCTGTGCTGTGATGACCTCTCTTGTCCGCCGGGTGGCGGCCTGCGGTCAATCCGGATTTCTGACCATGCGGGATCTCCCGCTTTTTTCCGGGAACGGCGTGTGAAAAAAACTCTGGCACTTTGTACCCGGTACACCGCAAAAGGCGCATCCAGCAGGCTGCGCTTTCTGAACTACATCCCCTTTCTGGAGGATGCCGGTTTTGCGGTTCAGCAGGATGCTTTTTATCCGGAAGAGTATCTGGAAAAACTTTACCGCACAGGCCGCCGGGATGCACTGGCTCTTGCCCGGGCCTCCCTCCGGCGGCTGCGTCACGCCCGCACGCTCCCGGAAGCCTTGTGGATCGAGTACGAATTGTTCCCCTATCTCCCTTACTGCGTGGAAGAAATGTTCCTGCGGAAACGGAAATATGTCCTCAATTTTGACGATGATATTTTTCTCCGTTACGGGGCGGAACCCAACAAACTGGACCGTCTGGTATCCGGTGCCGCCGGGGTCATCTGTGCCAACGATTTTCTGCTGGAGCGTGTAAAGCGTTACCAGAAGAATGTATTGAAAGTTCCCACGGCAGTGGATTTGACCAAATACCGCCTTGCCGCCCGTGCCGCCGCACATGCCCTTCCAGACAAACCCCTTGCCGTTTGGATCGGTACTCCGGTAACATACCGCTATCTGCAAGACGCCGCAGAAAATCTGCGCGCCATGTACCGGGCCCGGCCTTACGAACTCCGTGTGGTGGCGTCAAAAGATCTTCCCCCCATCGACGGGCTGGAAATGACTTTTTACGACTGGTCCGAAGCCGGAGAAGCAAAGCTGATCGCCGAAGCAGATTTCGGGATCATGCCTCTCCCCGCAGATGATGCCTTTGCCGCAGGAAAATCGGCATACAAAATCATTCAATATTTTGCCTGCGGCCTCCCGGTGATCGCTTCTCCCGTAGGGGAAAACTGCCTTGTTCTAACCCCGGAATGCGGCATCCTTGCCGATACACCCGAAGAATGGGCCAAAGCCATTTGCCGGATCACCGATCCCCTTTTCCGTGCAGGAGCTTACAAGCGGGGCGAAGAATACAGCATGGCTCTGTGGGGACCGGAAGTAGCCCGTTTCCTGCAGGAAGTTTTATAAATTCTGCGGCAAAAGTGCCGGGCCGGCCGAACATCGGCCTCGGTGACTGTCGGCTGTCGCCCTGACGGGCTCTCGAGCCTCCCGCCTCCGCTTTGCTCCGGCGTGGCAAGCCCGCTGGCAGGGCACATTGCGCAAGGCACAGGGTGGGAACAAAGAAACCATGAATACTGCGAATACCGGGAATACTGTAAATGGTCTATGGCAGCCTGTGTGCCATGTGCTATGGAATTTCCGGGGCACAGGGCTCCCACACAGCCATGTGCCAATCGTCCGTACAAGTCCGTACAAGTCCGTACAAGTCCGTATTCCCTTGCCCGCACCCTGTGCCTTGCGCCAAGTGCATTGCCAGCCGATGGGAATGTGCTTTGCTTTTTTTTTGAACGCCATGCACAGGGCGCACGGGGGGAAACCTCACTTTTCCCCCCGTGTACCCCCTTTTCGCCCGTGTGTTGTATGGAGGCCTGCGGCACACAATGCGGCTTCTGTACGGTGAGAGGCGCTCGCCGCCTCACCGCCCCGGGCGGGGAG
>JAFTIA010000077.1 GCA_017457105.1 Lentisphaeria bacterium
AGTAATCCCGCCGTAATCCCCGTCATACATGGGAATGGCAGTGCTGAATTGCTTCATCTGATTCTGGCAGGATGCCTTCAACGCAGTCGCCCGGGCATTATTCAAGGCCGGGAGCAGCATGGCCGCAAGGATGGCGATGATAGCGATCACAACCAAGAGTTCGATCAAGGTGAAGTTTCGACGCATAATATGCGTTCTTTTAACCACTTTTGAACTTGGATCCATCTTTTTCTCTCCTGTTTTTACGGTTATTTTTATTTTTCAGCCTTGAGCAACTTAACAGAACGCGTATTATGCAAACATACACACATATCTATTATAGCAAAATAAAATATAGAAGTCAAGTGCAAAAGGAAATTTTTTTAAAAATCAGGGGATTTTCGGTTGGCAGGGCACTTTGAGCAATGCACAGGGTGCGGGCAGAGTATGTCGGACCGGTCGGACCGGTCGGACTTGTCCGACGATTGGCACTTGGCTGTGTGAGTGCCTTGTGCATGGGAATTTTCAGAGCGCATGGGCAGAAGGGGGGCTATTGGCTGGCAGGGCACTTTGAGCAATGCACAGGGTGCGGGCAGAGTATGTCGGACCGGTCGGACCGGTCGGACTTGTCCGACGATTGGCACTTGGCTGTGTGTGTGCCTTGTGCTCCGGATTTTCCCACGCGCATAACTCTCCTGCCGCCATGCTCAAAATACGCTGCTTCTCTCTTATTTTTTCTGAAAAACAGGACAGATCACCGTACCGTCTTTCTGCCAGCTTCCCCGGTCCGTCACCATTCTCCCCGGCGGCGAAACCATGACATGCGCCGTGCCGTCCGGTTTGAAAAGAATATGGTCGATCACCGTACCGTTTTCTACAAAACTCCGTACTTCGATCCCCTTATCGCTCACATCCACACGGGAAGCAGAGGAGTCACACGCACCTCCCGGCCCGTCCTGCAACACCACCGGGTAAGGGAAATATTTGCCGGATGTCCGGGAACTTTTCAACTGCCGTTCCGTGGGTTTGTACCAGTACAGCAAATCATCTTTGGGCATCCCCCGCATGTAGGTATGCAGGTGCCCGCCCAGCATCAGATGCACCCGGTACTGCGGCGTTTCCCGGTCCAGAAGTCCGGCAGTCAGCTCCCGGACGTATTGCACATTGAACCCATTTGCCTGCCCGTAAGCAGTGCAGTGGATCAGCACGATCCGGTAACGGGCATCCTTGAAAAGAGGCGATTCCACCACCTTTTCCAGCCAAGCCCGCTGCTGTTTGCGGTATTCGGCAGAATCGTGATAATAAGTATAAAGGTGCCCTTTGCGGCGATCCGGCTTATCTTCAAAGCTGTCCAGCACCACAAAGCAATCCGGCCCGTAACGGAACGCATAATACGGTAGAGTGCTTTCCGGCTCACCCGCCGTTCGTACCCAATCCACTGAGGCTCCCCCCCGCCACTCGTGATTTCCCCGCACCGGAACCCAGGGAAGTGACGGAAAGGATTTTGTAACCGGCCGCACCCATTTTTCCAGTACATCAGCATCCATCGAGCGGAATTCCATACTCATATCCCCCAGCGTGGCCACAAAATCACACGCCCCCATTCCGGTCAGGCGGCTGTAAGTGGAGATCAATTGCAAACACGCCTCCCGGCTGAACTGAAAATCCGCCATGGCGGCAAAGGAATAACTGCGCTTTTCTGCAGAGGGCAGACGGATTTTTTCCACAGAGGAAAAAAACTCTTTTTCCCTTTCCTCCGGATGGATCAGCACGCCCCGGTATTCGTACACCTTGCCGGGTTCGCCCCGCAAGCGGAACCGGTGCAGCCAATCACCCCGGACGATTTGACCAGCCATGGTATGATTGATCCGATGCCAGTTTTTTTCCCCGCTCAAACGGTATTCCAGCCCTCCCCCGCAGGGAATATTGCTGCTGAACTGTACCGCCACACTGCCGTTTTCCGGATGACTGATCCATTTGGCATCAAACTGCAGCGGAGGCATGATTTCCGCCGCACAAATCAGGAAACAAAGACCGGCAAACAAAGAGTGCATGATCTTTCCCCTTTATTCTGTAATTTCTGTGCGCCACACCTTGCCGTCTGCCATGGGGACCTTTACCGCAAATCCGGAGGCGGTCTTTTCAATGGTCCCCTTTGCAGGAACAGCACTCCCCGCCTTGTAAGGACGGATGAGCGTGATAAAACAAGTTTTTGCAAGTTTTCCTTCCGGGGTGGCAGTCAGGTGATGATCGGTGGCACCGCGCTTGAGAATCTCCGGATCGATGATGGGGGGATCGGTTTTATCCGTCTGGCTCACATTCAATTTGGCGGGCCACAGAAGATCGATGGTACACGCCGCCTTGCCCACCTGCTGGGTGATATTGTGCTGATCCCGGATTTGGAACGGCTTCCTGCCGTGAAGCAGAAAATCCAGTTTCACCGGTTCTTTGGCTTCAATACGGTCAATGATCAAAATAGCGGAAGGCTTGCGGAACAGGATCTCCCGGGTGTAGGTTTTAAGGATACCCTCCGCATAGCAATCGGCGGCTTCGCCCTTCACCCGATCCAGTTCCGGCGTGGTGGAGAAATCCAGCATGGTTCCGGTTTTGGCACACCGCCGCTTGATCTGGCCCTTGCCGTTCACCAGAATGTTGTTCTGACTCTGGGTGTCCCACATATAATTGACATGATAATCCGAACCGTAACAGTCCCGGGTCCCGGAACGGATAAGGAGCCGTTCCCCGAATGCATTCAAGAGAAATGTATTGGCACACTCGAATCCATGACTGTAATTTCCGAACCGGGAACCGCATTTGAGCTGGATCTGTACCGCATCCGCCGCCGAAATGAGGGAACTGTTCATCACGGCGATCCCATTCCCCCGGAACAGGCGGGATGTGGGGAGATCCGTCGGAGCCTTGCTCTTCACCTCCGGATAACTTGCCCGCAGCATGGCCACATAGGGCAGACGCTTGGTCACACGGGTTCCCTTTTGATCCATCACCTGTTCCACATACCATTTCCAGTAAGGATTGCCGGACTGTGCCGCCAGCACCTGCATCATGGGGACACCTTTCCCGCCATGGAACAATTCGGAGAAATCCCCCCAGCCGTACCCCAGGGAACCGGGGAGTTCTTCGTACAAAAGAAAGTTGCCCGCATTCTTGAAATAAGGCTTTGCCAGAGCCGGAAGGTGCAGAATATTCTGCATCACATCCGCCCAGTCAAAGAAGGTATTCATGTAGCCTGTCCAGTAATGGGGGCCCTCGTGCCAGTTGCCGTCTTCATCCCCCCAGACAGGATAGTTGCAGAAAAAGTAGAGCAGCGAAAATTCCAGCCACTTTTCCGCTTCCGGGATCACATCTATAAAAGCGATCCCCGCCTCGCCCAGAAAGTAATACATCCGGTTGGCATGACTGTCAAACGGCGCATAAAGAATTCTGGGGCAAAGCATACTGTATGCCTCATTTCCCCGGAGCCGCATGATCCGGATACATTCCGCACGTTCTTCCGGGGTCAAGGCATCATAGAGGAATGTATAAGTGCGTGCCAGATACCGCAAAATCGGCATCCCGGCTTCGTCATTATAACGCATCCGGGAGTACCCGGCAGGATCCCAGCTCAAAACAGCCTTCAGGAGCCGCTTGGATTCAGCGGCGTATTCCGGCTTGCCGGTCATGAGCCAGCCGAATGCAGTTTGCGCCATACGGTAGGAGACCCGATCCGCCTGACCGTATGCCCTCCGCCAGGAAGCGGTCCACTGCGGCTCCCCTTTTTTACCCTTGTACGGGCCGGGTTCCCAGACGGGACGCTGTTCTTTTACAATGGCATCGCAGCTGGAAATCATATCTTCATACTCCGGCTTCAACTTGCCGTCAAACTGAGCCTTAAATTCAGCGATCTGTTCCGGGCGCAAATACAAACGGGGATGTTTGGCAGGGATGCGTTTCAAAATTTCCGCCATTTCCGGCAGACACATTTTCTGGGCATCCGGGGCAATTTCGAACCGGTTGACTTTACTCCATTCAGAGCTGCTGTTGTTTCCATAATCCGCCCGGACACGCCAGTACCAGGTGCCGGAAGCCATGGGTTCTGCGCCGCAATAAGCATTCAACGCAAGTTTGACAGTCGTTTTTTCTCTGGTAAACTCTTTATCCCGGGCATATTCCAGTGTGTAGGCTTCTGCGCCAAATTGCTCTTTCCAGACAAAAACAGCCGGGGTGGAAAGCGATACCGCCCCTTCTGCGGGCCGCCGCCCCAGATCCCGATCCGTCATTGCCGGGTCCTGAAATTCTGTTTTTCTCTTTTCAAACCGGATATTCCGCAGTTCCAGTGTTGAATCAGCTTTTACATCTGTACGGCTGTAAAAATTGATTCTTGTAATGATGAAATCCGCAGGAACACTGCCGCCGCCGAACGCACTTTCAAACTTGACATTGTTCAATGGCAATGTCTGCAAAGACCACTCCGGCGTGGCACGCATTTTGGTATAGGTCCACTTGTCATTCACCCGGAACCGTACAGCAAGGCGCACCTTTGGATCAGTGCTTTTCACTCTTGCTTCAAAAATCAGCACCTGACCGGGAGAAAATTTTTTGTTATTCAGCTTGAAATCGATCCCGGCATAGGTTCCATTCTTCACGGATTTACGAAAAATATTCCCCTCGACCTCAACATTTTTTGAAGCCAGCTGCGAATTTTCCACAGCTCCGGCGGTCATGGACAAGGCGGCACAGACCAATCCGCAAAACAACCAAAGTTTCATTCTGCTCCCCTTTCTGTATATAAAAAAAGCTCCCTGTAAAGGTACAATGCCAAATAAAAAAAGTCAAGCCTTTCAAGACTTGACTTTTCAAAAAGGCTGTGTACTAAACAATGACCGATTTTTCTATATAGCAAATATTTGCTATGCACTTGGTCTCTGCGAGGCTGGGTTCAGCGCACTTCGCACGCTGAACCGTAAGGCCCCGGAAAAAATCGCCAGTGAACTGGCTGATTTTTTATTGGCGCAGGGGGCCGGGGCTTACCCTTTAAGGGCTGCTTGCCCTTAAAAATCCCCGCAAGGGGCGGTTGCCCCTTGACCCGTCGCTTGACGATCCAGATCGTCTGCGCTCCATAAAATCAGTCTACGTTTAGTACAGAGCCTTCAAAAAACGGAATCTGCAATACAGATCACAGAATCGGATTGGCGATCAGCTCCTCAAGAAGAGCCACATTCTTTTCCACCTGATCATCATCCGCATGACGGCTCATCCCCACAAGGATACAGTCATTGGGTTTGATGTTCCGCAAAGCGTAGGAGAACCCCATCTTCGGCTCAATGCGCCCCGCCCCCAGAACCTTATAGGCAATACAGGGCTTCCGCAGATAACGGATCAGCCGGGTGGCGGCCTCCAGATCTTCCAGCCGGAAATTGTCGTTGACGCAATTGAAAAAAGGGATCACATGGAAATCCACCAGATCCAGTTTGTCAATAAGATAGTGGTGCTCCGGGTCATGCCCGGCGATCCCCACCGGCACATTTTTTGTGCGGGCATATTCCACAAACCTCCGAACCAGATGCAGTTTGCCGGCCTCGACCCATTGCCCTAAAATTTCCCCCTGCAGAAAAAGAGCCGCGGCACCGGCAGACGCCGCACGATCCAGAGAGGCCTCTATAACACCCTCCCCCGGATTTTCCCAATCCTTGCCGAATTCCACCTGCGCCAGCCATTTCATGGGGCCGCCGTTGGCAAGGTATTTGCATGTGGCATTCAACACCTTTTCGGTATTGGTGTTGGTGGCAAAACCGGTGATCCCGGCGGCATAGGCACGGTCCCAGGTCTCGAAAATCTTTTCTTCAGTATGAAACTTCTCCATCTTTTCGCTGGCTTCCTTCGAAAGATGGCTGTACCCGCCGAAAGGGTTTGCCCCTATGAGCATTTTACTTAATTTGATTCCGCAGAAATCAACCGTTGGCAACATTTTTTACTCCTGTTGATCGTTGATTTTATGTTAAAAATCAATGGTTTTCGCCCAATTCCGATTTTTTCAGCAGCGGACAGCACCCTTGATAAAGTTATCCCGGTGGGTGATCATGTCTTCGTTGCCCTTGTCAAAGTCCTCCATTTCATAGATGTGTTTGGTTACACCGGTGAAATTCCACTGACCGCTGGAGAGCATATCCAGACAACGCTGACACAACCCCGCTTCGTACATGATCCGCCGTTCATGGCAGTTGATGGTGGTCATGGCCTTGAAATTCCACAGCTTGTAATCAATGGTCCGCAAAGAATCATTGTGATACCCGCCGATCCCCAGACGGCCGTGGGCGCAAACCAGATTCCCCGCCAGCCGGAGCCCTTCTTCCGTACCGGTGAACTCCATCACATCCGGCAGTCCGGTATTAAAGAGATCTGCATTGGTCCCGTCACGGGAAAGATCCACCTGCCCCATGGTCTCCCAGTTCAAAATATATTTCGTGGGGATCTCTTCCGGGAAATAGCACTCTGTGGCACCGAATTTCCGGGCATTCTCCAACGCTTCCGGCCGCTTGTCAATGGCAATGATCTTACCATAACCGCACAGCTTGAAAAGGGAGATCATCCCCAGCCCCATATATCCGCACCCCACCACGGCAATGGGATCGCCGGGAGTTTTGGGCATCATCTTGGTAGCTGCGCTCAAAAGACAGGCAAGGGGTTCAGAAATGGCATCTTCATCTTTCAGATTTTCCGGCACATGGCAAACCTTGTCCGGCTCCATAACGATATATTCCTTGTAGCCGCCACCCCCCAGACCGGTCACCCGGTCACCGACGTTGAAACCGGTCACATGCTTCCCGACTCTGGCAACCACGCCCACACTTTCATGGCCGAAAGTTTCCCCGGCCTGCGCCACGCTCCACGGATACCATTCCGAATGGCACATCCCGGTATAGGTGACTTTCACCAGCATCTGGTCATCATTGATCTCCGGGATCGGCACATCCACCACGGTGCTTTTCCCCGGCCCGGTCATAACGATTTGTCTCATAACGATCTCCTTCCGTTGATATTAGACTATTTTTACCGGCTGCCCGGTTTCTGCGGAACAATAGGCGGCATCCACCAGTTTCATCAGCGTCAACGCTTCTTCCGGAGTGGACAGGGGTTCCGCCTCGCCCCGGAGATGCCACTCCGCCATTTGTCCGGCACCGATCAAACTAATCTTCAATTCAGGAGCCATGTTTCTTCCCTTTCTCTGTTCTTTGCTTTTACTTTACCACGATTTCATGCAAAATCATCCACAAAAAAATCTAAAAAATGTGCGTTTTCAATCAAAAAACAGCAAAATCAATATTGCTTTTCCGGGAAACAGTTCTATATTGCGTTTATGATGAAAAAGAGAACACAAAATACCATTCCCGGGGAACTTGCCCCCATTGAAGTCCCGCCGGATTTTCCTGTGGCAGAAGCGGTATTCAACACCCGTGGTGAAACGCCGGTGACCCATGCCCATATCCACAATCTTTTTGAGATCGGCTATTGTTACAGCGGCTCAGGTGTGTTCCTGATCGGCAGCAAGATTTTTACCTTCAAACCCGGAGATGCAGTCATTATCACCTCCCGGGAGGTCCACCTTGCCACCGGCAACCCCGGCGGCGTTACAAGCTGGGGATTTCTGAATTTTGATCCGGCCGGGCTGGTGGCCCGGCACATGGACAGTGCAGAACCGTGCTTTGCGCTGGATCACTGCTGCGGAGAAGACTTCACCAACATCGTGGACGGGGAAAAATATCCGGAACTGTGCGAATGTATCCGCCGGATCGTGGAAGAACGCAAAAATATGCAGCCGGACAGCCGCTCCATGATCCGCAGCATGGTCTGGCAGCTGCTGCTGTTGATCCGCCGTTACCATCCGGAACCCTCCAGAAAGAGTGCGGGGAAATTCGAGGATATCCAACGCATCGCTCCGGCGCTGGAATGGATGAACAGCCGCATGGATCAGCCGGTCACGCTGGCTCAGCTGGCAGGGAAGTGCCACACCAGCATCCCCAACTTCCGGAAACTTTTTTACCGGGCAATGGGCTGTGCGCCCCGTCCGTACCTGATCCGGATGCGGTTATCCACCGCCTGCTCCATGCTGAAAAATACAGACCTTGCCATTCAGGAGATCGCGTTGCGGTGCGGATTCCCTACCCTCTCCAACTTCAACCGGCAGTTTCAAAACATTTGCGGCACATCGCCGGGGGCAGTGCGCAGAGGGGCGGATTACAAACTTTCCAGCTCGGATTCTTTATCCAGCCGATGAACAAAAAAGCTCAACACCGGCAGCGTTGCAGCGGCAAGAACCAGCCCTGTCAGCAGCCAGTTTTTCATAGCGAACCCTTTCTTTTTGTGTAACAAAATGCAAAGAACAAACTTACCATATCGCAGAACAAAAAAAATCAAGCCTGCCGAAACACAGGCTTGAAAAAGACCCACTGGATCATTCCGTTCCCGGCAGGAGATGACCCATCAACACCTGCCGGAGGAAATGGATTCTTCCTCTACTGCAAATGGGGATTGGTATGATAATTCACAACGGTGGTATTGCCTTTGGAGGCGGCACCGGCTTCATGCTGGAAATTTTCGCCGTGCCCGTCCAGAAAAGAGGCGTTTGCCCGCATGGAACCGGCATCATGCCGTGTCCATGCCAGATAGGTCTGCCCGGGATTGCTCAAAGGAGTCGCATCCCAGCGGGTGGCGTTTGAAAGAAAATAAACATTGTACGCATCCATAAATTCCACTTTTGCCGACGGAACTTTGGCTTGAGAAAGTTTCAATCCGGGAATGTTGGTGGAACTGGAAGCATATCCGTGATAATTGGGTTTGGCATACGGCGCACTCCGGTTGTAAAAGCCGCTGCTGTTGCATGCCCAGAGATCGAACACCCCTTCAAATCCTTTGACCTGTCCACTCTCCCGGATACTTGCCGGACAGATCGGAGAAGCGGGCAATGTTCTCGGACTGGCTTCTTTCGTCTGCCGGGAAAAAATCTCTCCGTAAGGCTGCAGAAAGACCGGATAGTGTTTCCCTACAAGCTGCATGGCAGGGACTACCCAGCCATCCTGATCATTGGAATACAGCTGGGAACAGGTCGCCATTTGCTTGACCAGATTCAGGCAGCTGGAACTCTGCGCTTTATCCCGGGCTTTGTTCAAAGCGGGCAGCAGCATCGCCGCCAGAATGGCAATAATGGCAATGACAACCAGAAGTTCGATCAAGGTGAAGGAACGACGCATAATATGCGTTCTGTTAACCACTATTGAGCGTAAATCCATCTTTTTTTTTCTCCGTCAATCCGTTTTTTTTTCTCTTTTTGACCTCAACGAACTTAACAGAACGCATATTATGCGAACATGATCAAGTACGGACACATGTTAATTATAGCAAGATTTACTGTTAAAGTCAAGAGGGGAAAGGACTTTTTTGAAAAAAATCCGTAAAATTTGTCTTTCAGAAATCGGAAAACGGATCACCATTTGGGCAAAGCGGATTCTTTATCCAGCCGGTGAACAAAAATACCCATCACCGGCAGCAGGATCAGTACCAGAAGAAAGTACAAACGGTAATTTTCAAGCGTTCCGGCGGAACCGCTCCAGTATGCGGAAAGTTTCAATAGAGTACTGCTGCAAACCATCCCGAGCAAGCCGGAAACAACCCCCGTCCCCACAGCAATGACCATACTTGCCATCACCTGCTGCTCTTTGGCGACGCTCCGCAGAAAATACTGCTGAAGCGAAGTCACTGCAATGGTGGTTCCGCAGGGGCAGAAGAGAAAGGGGATCACCATCAGAGGCCAGTAAAACCGGTCCGGTGTAACGATCCAGAAAAACGCAATGATGTAAAATCCGTAAAACCCGGCAAGCGTCATCTTCCGCCCGCCGAAACGGTCTGCAAAAGGAACCAGCAACCGTGTCCCCGCCACCGATGCCGCCAGTTGGGCAAGAAAATAAAGCAACGCCTGAGTATCGCTGACAAGATACCCCCGTTTGATGGCGAGCATGGAAATAGGAACCGTCAGGATCACGCCCAGATTACAGACCATCCCCGCCACCAGCTGGCGGATCACCACCCGGTTTTGCAAAACAGGCTTCAACCCGTCCAGCATAGGTTTCCCGGCAGACTCCCGGATCTGTCCGGTTTCCCGGATCCCCCGTAGAAATCCGGCACTGGTAAAGCCGAACAACGCCCCTGCAACAATAATAAAACACAATGTCCATGCACTGCTGGAAAACTTTAAAATCACAGATATACTGAAAAGGGAAAGAAGCCCGCAGGTGTAAAAGTAAAACCAGGACCGGGAAAGAAAGCTGCCCTGTTCCCCGGGACTGCAGATCTCGCCCACCAGCGGCTGACTCATCACCACCCCGGCGGCACGGAATCCATAAAAAAGAAAAGCCCCGGCAAGGATCATCCCGAGAGCGATATTTTTACTGCCGTAAATGGACATGGGAGCGGCCCCGGCCACCAGAAGTGCGGCAATATTGCGGTACACCCAGAAATCGGACTGACTGCGTGCGGCGCCCACCCGTGCGGTCACCCACTTGCCCAGCGGCAGAAGGAGAAAACCGAAAAAGAGCATGGCCCCCAGAATGGCCACCACCGTATCCGGACAGCCCAGCCGGACGGCAAAAAGGATCATGACTGTTTCCCCCAGGCACATATAAGAAGCCCCGTTGACGGCACAATAACAATTATAATTCCGCTGGGAGATCTTTTTTTCTTCCGGCGTAAGAAGACGATTGACGATCATTTGACACTCCTTGCATTGCAGATCACTTGTAGGGAAATAATATACTCCCGGAAGCCTTTTTTTCAATTTTTTATGCAGAAATCACTGTGTTTTTTGCGGAAGCTGCTTGTAAAAAACAGAAAAGATGCTATTGTAACAGGACCGTGAACGTCACGGAAATGTATTTGCCGGCCCCATGACTGTGGCTTGACACCGGCAGATGCAGTTCAATAAAACATTTTAATGGAGAGAACTCTCCGGAAAGGGATTGGTTATGCCGACCGCAAGTCAAGCGAAACACAAGTTCTGCCGCCGTATCGGCGAATGCCTCTGGGGCTGCCCCAACTGTCCGACCGTCAAAGGGAAAGCCCGTGCGTTCCCGGCCGGTCCCCACGGTGCCAAGAATGGCGGCCGCCGCGCCAAGCTCACCACCTACGGTGAACTGTTGCTGGAAAAGCAGAAACTCAGAAACTACTATGCCATCAGCGAAAAGCAGCTGCGCATTGCCTATGCCAAGGCCAAATCCGGTACCGGGCAGACGGGTGACAAGCTGTTTATTTCTCTGGAAACCCGTTTGGATGCCATGGTGTACCGCGCCGGTTTTGCTCCCACCATCTTCGCTGCCAAGCAGATGGTCAGCCACGGCCACATCCTGGTGGACGGCAAGCGTATTGACCGTTCCAGCTGCCGCGTGAAGGAAGGTCAGGTCATCTCCATCGTTGCGGAGAAGTCCCCTGCCATCGCTGAAATCGCCCGCAGCGGCAACGCCGTTGTCCCGGCCTATTTGGAAGTCGATCTGGAAAACTGCAAGGCTACCCTCGTGCGTATGCCGCAGGTCGATGAAATTCCGGTGAAGGTCAAGATCATGAGCGTCATCGAATACTACGCCCGGTAATCTGATTCGGGCAGTGAAAACGGTGCAGCATTTCTGCTGCGCCGTTTTTTTTGCCGTCTTCCAAATCCAATCTTTCCATTTCATCAGGAATTATGACAAAGCGGGATCTTGAAAAATATTTGCGGAAAGCACTGATCCGCCCCGTGGAACCGGCTCCTCCGGCAGCACGGTTCCGGCACTTTATTGTCATTCCCGTAATGGATGAACTTGAAGAACTGCCCGGCACCCTCGCATCCCTTCAGCAGGCCCTGCCCGATGGTGCAGATCGCCCGGGGATCCTGCTTGTAATCAATCACGGTCTTCATGCCGCACCGGAACGGAAAGCGCACAATCTGGAATTGCTGGAACTTCTGCGCCAGGAGAGATTCCCCGGAGTCCTCTGGGTGGATGCGGCAAGTCCCGGAAAAGAACTTGCCAACGGCGTGGGGGAAGCCCGCCGTATCGGGATGGATACAGCTCTTTCGCTTCTGGAACCGGAAGATCCGGAACATGCGTATATCGTCTGTCTGGATGCAGACAGCCACGTGTCTGAACATTACTGGCGGGAAATCAAAGCCGCTTTCGCCGCCCATCCGGAGTGCGGCACCCTCAGTCTGGGCGTCCGGCACCGCACCGGGAAAAATGATGCGGAAGAAAATGCCATACGGAAATACGAAAAATTCATGGATGATTATGTGGCATCATTGCATGAGGCAGGCAGTCCCTACGCGTTCCATACCATCGGGTCGGCCATGGCGATCCGGGCGTCGATCTATGTGGCCTGCGGGGGAATGCGGATACGCTCCGGCGGGGAGGATTTTTATTTTCTGCAGGCGGCGGCAAAAGTTGCCCCGGTCTGGCCGGTGGCGGCAAAAGTGGTCCATCCGGCGGCACGCCCGTCGGACAGAGTCCCCTTCGGGACCGGCCCTGCTGTACGCTCTCTTCTGGCGGGGGAATCTCTGGAAGTTTACCCGGAACAGGGGTTTGCGGCATTGAAGGAACTGCTCCATCTGGTTCGGCAGGATGGAATGAAAGTTCCCGGAGAATCAAAAAAATATCTGTGTCCCCGTACAGTACAATTTCTGGAAGAAAGAGGATTTTTCCGGGGCTGGAACAATGTTCTCCGGAATACGCCGGACAACGCCCGGGCCAGGGAACTGGCGTTCCACCGCTGGTTTGATGCCCTGAAAACCCTTCAATTCATCCGTTTTTTCCGGGAAAGCAAGTAGAAACGGGGTACTTTGCCAGCCAACAGCCCCCCCTTCTGCGCCCGTCTACGCTGCACTGTGCCGTGGTAAGCCATGCACTTTTGAATTTCCGGAGCGCACAGCCCCCACATAGCCCTGTGCCCATCGTCCGTACAAGTCCGTACAAGTCCGTACAAGTCCGTATTCCCTTGCCCGCCCCATGCGCTCTGCACAAAGTGCTTTGCCAGCCAACGGTCCCCCTTCTGCGCCCGTCTTTGCTGCGCTGTGCCGTGGTAAGCCAATTACTCCGCAAATTTTCCGACTTTTTTTAAAAAAAGTCCTTTCCCCTCTTGACTTTAACAGTAAATCATGCTATAATTAACATGTGCCCATACTTGACCATGTTCGCATAATATGCGTTCTGTTAAGTTGTTCGAGGCTGAAAAATAAAATAACTGCAAAAAACGGGAGAGAAAAAAATGAATATACGCTCAAAAATGGTTAACAGAACGCATATTATGCGTCGTTCCTTCACCTTGATCGAACTTCTGGTTGTGATCGCGATTATCGCCATCCTTGCGGCCATGCTGCTGCCGGCATTGAATAACGCCCGGGAAACGGCACAAAAGGCAAGCTGCCAGAACAATTTGAAACAACTTGGGACCGCAATGGCCTTCTACATTGATGCCTGGGAAAGTTCTCTGTACCGTGGCTGGCAAAGCACGGATCACCCGCTGACCCCGGTCTGGCCCTATATGCTGACCGCCAATGAAGGAAAATTTGTGAAAGCCTATTTTGCCTGCCCGAAACAGACGGATGCCATCCAGAGAGCGGCAAACCAGGCAAAGAAGACAGATTACCTCAATGGTATGAATGCATACTACAACCCCTCCTACGGGATCAATAACAACCTGCGTACCTATTACCTGAAAACCACCCGGGTCAAAAATGCTTCCAGCAAAATCATTCATCTGGACACCTGGTACGGCCTGAATTTGGAACGCAACAAAGGATATTATGCCACAGAAGCCCACATGTCCAGTTCCAAAAATATCGGTCATGTCGGATTGACCCATAACAACACCGCCAATGCGTTGCGGCTGGATGGGCATGTGGCAGCGAACAAGCTGAATGAAATTGGTTCCCATTCCATCAGCTCTGCAAGCAGTCTCCCCACTGAAATCCAAGAGATGTGGAACCCGCAGAAATGATCCCTTCCCGGGAATGAAAAAGGGATGGCCAAGCGCCATCCCTTTTTTGTTGCCCGACTTCTTTTTTTTGGCTGTGTACTAAACAATGACTGATTTTTCTATATAGCAATTTATTTGCTGTGCACTTGGTCTCTGCGAGGCTGGGTTCAGCGCACTTCTTACGCTGAACCGTAAGGCCCCGGAA
>JAFTIA010000011.1 GCA_017457105.1 Lentisphaeria bacterium
CCCGACAGGTTAGCCATCTGCAGATTTTTTTTGCAAAGCAAAAGAGAGCGACGCCACTGCGAAGGATACCCTCCATAGCTCGGAAGAGCGACGGAGGGCTTTCCTTAAATGAAAGCACCCCGACTGGTTTGCCATCCGCAGATTTTTTTCCGCCGTTCACGCTTTCTCTGCTGGGATCTGCAGGATCGTCAGGGCATGGGCGGGCAGTTCTTTTGTGGACCCGTCCGGGAGCGGCAGCAGTGTTTGACTGCCGTGATTCATCAAGTGGACTTCCCAGTTGCCATTATCAAGCCGCCGCATGGCTTCTGTAACAACATGGGGCAGTTCATTGACTACGGGGCAGGGCGGGACCGTTGCAAATGCTGCCGGATCCGCTTCGTGGCAGGTCACTTCCAATACTTCAGCTTTGGTGAGGCACTTTTGCGCCAGTTTGGGCAGGGTTTCCACGGAGAGTCCGTCCGCTTCATACAAAAAGAGTTCCATAAAGGTATTGCCAAGATCCATACAGCCGGTTTGCTCATTCCGGGGGAAGGGGTGATGATCCGCATAGGGGATCGCCCGCAGAAGTGTCAGCCGCAACCCGCCTTCGCCGTGATCACAGCCGTGAACATCTCTGGCAAAAAAGGCTGTTCCGGCACCGCCTTTTTCCGGGAAAACGGCACACCAGTCCGTCATGGGAACTTCGTCAGACATGGCAGGGACTCCAAAGGTCAATCCTGTTTTGCCGGAGACGCAGAGAGCCGGTTTGCGATAGTCTGCAAAACGCACCACGGAATTTGCCGCTGTACCGGTGGCAAAACTGAATTCCGTGAGGGAGTGATCATACGCCATTTTCAAACAGGAATGGGATTCCTTCCAGAGGATCCGCAAAGAAATGCGGATTTCCGGGAGATCTTTGCACGCCAGCAGATCCGCCTGGATTTCGGAATCGTTCAATGTGTAGAACGCCCGCAGGATGGAGCATACGGGGCCGTCTGTCAGGATTTCTGTTTTCCGGAGAACGGCCCGGGCATCAGAATGCAGGTATTTTGTCAGGGTAAAGCCCCATGTGCCGTGATCGTCGTAGAATTTTTGAAAAGAGAGTTTCTGCAATAATTTTTCCTGGCGTTCCACCCCGGTACAGGGCAGGTCGGGCGTATTTTGGTATTCCAGTGCCAGCAGTTTTTCCCCATGGGGCGGCAGATCCACCACGGCGGACAGATCACCCCACGGAACAACTGCGGGGCCGAAGGTGGTGGGCGGCGGCAAAATCTGCAGAGGAATAGCGTTGCCTGCCTCATCGGTCAGCGTGTTGAACGGTACGCCGTTTTCATTGGGGTCGGCAAATCCGGTCACGGAAATAAATGCCTGCACCCTGTGACCTTCTGTATTGCGGACCAGAAGCCCCCCTTCTTTCATAAAAGAGGTATCCAGCGCGGCGGCACGGCGGCATAACGCCTGATCGGTCAGCGTGGATGCCTGATGGATCACACTTCCGAGCCCGGGGAAAACATCCTGCCGGTACGCTTCCATGATGCTGGTACCGGGGAGAATATCGTGAAAATGATTGAAAAGCAATTCTTTCCACGGTTCCTGCAATTTTTCTGCCGGGACGCCCAGTTTTTCTGCGGCAAGAAGCCGGTCAAGCCCGCAGGCGACCTCCCGTTTGACTTCATGACATGCGGTGTAACATCCCCGGAAAACATTGCCAAGTTCGCCGGTCACAGTGGGAAGCTTCTGGTCTTGCACAGCATCCAGATATTCCTGAAGCGTGGCAAAGACGATGTCATATTTTCCGGAGGCTTTCCGGAGCCATTCCAGATGTTTCTCGTAAATACCGCCTCCGTGATCGCCCACGCCGAAAAACATTGTTTGATATTTCAATTCTGTTGCCATGTGCTGATCGATGCGGTCCATGTAAAAGGCTTCATCCACATTTCCCAGATTGTAGGTATCCAGAATGCGGATAAAACGGACTTGAGAGCCGTCATCTGCTTTCCAGTCAAAAAGGAGCGGCAGTTTCAACAAGTGTTCCATAGGGCGGTACGCCACATAGGCATGGATCCCGTTTGCGTTCAAAAGTTTGGGGAGCCCGGCGGAGTGGCCGAAAGAATCCACGCAGTAGCCGATTTTGACATCCACACCGAATTTTTTCCGGAAATATTCTTTCCCGACCATGCCCTGCCGGAGCAGGGGTTCGGTACGGGCGATGATGGCATCGGACTGTACTTCCCATCCGCCCACGATCTCCCAGCGGCCCTCTTCGATCAAGCGGGCAATGGCACGGAAAAGGCCGGGTTCATTTTCTTCGATCCAGCGGTATTGCGCAGAACTGGAACAGGAGAATTTCATTTCCGGATGCCGTGCCATGGTGCGGACCACGGAGTGCATGGTATTGATCCACGCCGTTCTGCCTGCCCGCCGCCGCCAGATCCATACCGGGTCCAGGTGGGAATTGGAAATTACAAAAAGTTTTTCAGCCATACCGGGTTCTCCTGTTAAAAAAATGGGTTATTTTCAAGATATACAATAGTTTTTTTCTGAAGAATAGTCAAGCTTGATCTCATTGAAAAACGAAGAAACAGAAGTATATTATGTTGTTTTTTTTATTGAATTTTAACTGGAGAAGTCGTTTCATGTGCAGTTTTTTCGATTCAGTCTATGAAAGTTTGCTTTATTTAACGGGCTGGCCTCTGGCGGTGGTACTGCTGTTGGGCGGTATTTATTTTACATTGCGGACCCGGGGGATCCAGACGCAACTTGCCGAGGCATTGCGGGTCGTACTGGAAAAACCGGCGATCCCCGGAAGTGTTTCTTCTTTTGGGGCGTTGATGGTTTCCACGGCTTCCCGGGTGGGGTCCGGGAACATTATCGGGGTATCGGCTGCTATTTGTGTCGGCGGACCCGGGGCAGTGTTCTGGATGTGGTTCTGTGCGGTGATCGGCGGGGCTTCTGCCTTCGTAGAGTCCACCCTTGCTCAAATTTATAAAAAACGCAAAGCGGACGGAGGTTGTTATGGCGGTCCTGCGTACTATATGGAAGCTGTTCTGCATTCCCGGTGGTTGGCGGTGATTTTTTCTCTGGCATTGATTTTTACCTACGGCGTGGGGTATAATATGCTTGCCTCTTATAATATGCAGAGTGCGTTTGAGGGATTTTCTTTTTATACGCCCCGGAGCTGCTGGTATATCGGGGCGGTGACGGCGATTCTTTTTGTTATTTGTGCCATGGGCGGCGGCCGCTGGATCATCCGGGCTACGGGGCTGCTGGTGCCGGTCATGGGGGTCTTTTATATTCTGCTGGCATTGACGGCAATGGTGATCAATTATGCGGCATTGCCGGGGATGTTTCAGGAGATTTTCCGCAGTGCATTTGACTTCAAAGCGATTGCCGGAGGGTTTGCCGGTTCTGTCATCATGCTGGGGATGAAACGGGGACTGTACTCCAACGAAGCGGGTATCGGGTCAGCCCCCAATGCGGCGGCATCGGCAGAGGTTTCCCATCCGGTCAAACAGGGACTGGTGCAAATGCTGTCAGTTTTTATTGACACGCTGGTGATCTGTTCTGCCACGGCATTTATGTGTCTGTGTTCTGCGGCGGAGGTCACGCATAAGGCTGCCGGGGCCCCTTATGTTCAGAAGTCCATGGCTGTTACTTTCGGCAGTTGGGGACCTGTTTTTCTGGTGATTGCATTGTGTCTTTTTTCTTTCACCACGCTTTTGGGGAACTTTTATTATGTGGAAAACTGTTTCTACTATCTTTTCCGGAAAGTGCCGGGGAAGGGGGTTCTGTGTACGGTTCGTCTTATCGGCGCAGTATTGATTACCGTTGGAGCGGGTATCCAGATGGATCTGGCGTGGGGGATCGCTGATATTTCCCAGTGCGTGCTGGCATTTATCAATATTCCGGTGTGCATTCTTATCGGCGGCCGGGCGTATCGTGCGTGGGAAGATTACCGGGAACAGCGGAAACAGGGCATCGATCCGGTATTTTCAGCCGCCCGCACCGGCTTGAAGGAAAAGACCGATTTCTGGAATTGAGCCTGTTATTGGGGAGGAAATGCAGATGGCTTCAGCAATGAATTACATTGAAGCGCAAATGCGGAGCAAAAAAATCTGGCTTATCGTTTCAGCCCTGATCGTATTGATATTTGCGGGCGTACTCCAATATCTCTGGTGGCGGACAGAACTGCGCTGGCGGGAAGTGCAGAAATGGGAGCGTGTCCCGGCAACGGTGATGGAACACCGCATCGTACAGACCGGAACCGGCAAATCCCGGCGGCGGGTCAGCGAACTGGTCTATCGTTATACGGTGGACAAAAAAAATTATTTCGGCACGGATTGCGGTGTGGGCGGGCAGACACTTCTGCCGCGCGCTTACCGCAAAAAAGGGGCTGTTATCGCCTGCTATATCCATCCGCAGACCCGGGAAAGTGTGCTGGCGTATTACGACCGGAATGTGTTGGCTCATTGTTTGCCGTTGGCGTTTTTCTGCGTACTTGCGTTATGTTGTTTTGCGCAGGTTTTGAAACTGAAAAAACAAGATGCCCGTACCGTGCCGCCTGAATTTGCAGCCCGTCTTTCTCCTGTGCCTGAAATGAGCGGAAAGGCACTCCGGGCAAAACAGTGTTTGATCTATCAGAAAGCGGACTTTGAAAAAGCCTCTCCCGGCGTTCTTTTTCTGCCGAAACCGGATGTCGGACGCTGGCTGGTGGTGTTGTATCTTCTGGCAATAACTCTTGCTTTTCTGGCTGTTGCGATTTTGGAGCGTAATGGCAGGCTTTTACTGGTTCTCCTGCCCAATATTTACATTTTTTATATACTTTTCCGGCCGGGGAAGGTGTTTTTTCTGGATCCGGCGGCGAAGATTTTTTATTTTACGCGGAGATCGCAGGTTGGGAAATTGCCGGAAGCGTTTTTTCCCTTTTCGGAGGTGCAGGGGATGTATCTTGTCTGGCTGAACTCGTCGGATTGCATGGGGCTGTTGATCCGGACGGCCGGAAGCAGTATCATCCTCGGCAATCGGGATTGGCAGCAGTTGATGCGTGATGCCGTGACTCTGGCAAACTGGTTCGGGCCGGATGTTCCCATGTATGATCTGATCCACCGGGAATTTGACCGGAAACAGCGGCAGGGTTATGTGTTCAGATAACCCTGTTTTATTGTCATCTGTCCAAGGCGTTCAAAGAATTTACAAAACAGGATCTATTGCAGATGATATAACCTGTTTTTGCGGCTTGACAATATGTTGGAGCGTGCTATATTTATATTCATGAAGAAATTTTTGGAACATGCATATTATTACAGCTATTATTACCGCACCCGGGCCGGGCGGCGGTAAGATACGTTGTTCCATCAAACGCGTATGTTACTCCGTTGTCCGGCAGGCAACGGATTTTTTTTTAACGGGAAAGAAGAAAGCAGGCAGAAGTATGAACATCTATCAGGAGCTGAAGGCGCGCGGATTCATTTATCAGGAAACGGACAGCGCAGCGATCGAGAAAAATCTCAATACCGGCAATGTAACATTTTATGTGGGGTTTGACCCCACGGGCAACAGCCTGCATGTGGGGCATTTGCTCCCCGTGATGGCCATGCGCCTTTTGCAGAAAGCCGGTCATATCCCTGTGGTGCTGGTGGGTGGAGCCACAGCACAGATCGGGGACCCCTCCGGGCGTTCCACGGCACGCAATATGCTTTCCAAAGAAATGGTGGCGGAAAATGCCGAATGTCTGCGGCAGCAGCTTGCCCGCTTTATTACGCTGGAAAACGGCAAAGCGCATTTTGTCAATAATAATGACTGGTTCAAAGATTTGCAGCTTCTGGATTTTCTGCGGGATATCGGCAGTCGTTTTTCGGTGAACCGGATGCTGGCGCAGGAATCCGTAAAACAGCGATTGGAAAATGGTCTTTCCTACCTGGAATTTTCCTATTCTCTCTTGCAGGGGTATGACTTTTATCACCTGAACAAGACCTTGAACTGCACCATGGAGCTTGGCGGGCAGGATCAGTGGGGGAACATGGTTGCCGGAACGGAATTGATCCGGCGCATGTCGGATGAACGTTGTGAGGTGCATTGCCTGACCATTCCGCTGCTGATGAATCCTGCCACCGGGCAGAAATTCGGCAAATCCATCGGCGGCGCCAGTGTGTGGCTGGATGTGGAGCGTACCAGCGTATTTGACTACTATCAGTTCTGGCGGAACAGCGATGACGGCATGGTGGAGGAACTGCTCTGCAAGTTTGCGCTGGATATCCCGGTGGAAGAAGCGCATGAACTGGTGCAGTCCGGCAATATCAACCGTGCCAAGGAAATTCTGGCATACGAAGCCACCAAGCTGGCGCACGGCGAAGCGGAAGCCGCCAAAGCCTATGTGCAGGCAGGGATCAAGTTCGGTTTTGCGGATCCGGAAAACAAGGTCGCCACCACCAGTTCCATCCGCAATGTGTCGGCGGATTCCGCCGTGGAGTTGCCCACGGTGAATTTTACTGCGGACCGTTTTGAAGGGGAGGGGATGTGGATCGCCCAGCTCATTGTGGAATGCGGTCTTGCCAAATCCACCAGTGACGCCCGCCGTCTGGTGCAGGGGAACGCTGTTTCCATCGACGGGGAAAAGATCACGGATGTGAAATACACTCTGACTTCCGCCAATGTCAAGGCGAAATTTCTGCTGAAAACCGGAAAAAAGAACTTCAAACAGGTGGTGATAGCTTAATCATTCTGATACAGGAGACCGCATTATGACATTCCAACAGAGAACTGCAGTGATTACCGGGGCTGCCGGGCGTATTGGCAGATGCACCGCCCGGGAATTTGCCAAACATGGTGTACGGCTGTTTTTGACGGATATCAACATGGAGGGGTTGAACGCCTTTGCGGATGATTTGCGTCAGGCGGGGGCAGATGTTCACACTGTGTATATGGATGTTACAGATCCGGCATCCATCACGGCGGCATCGGAAACGATTCTGAAAGATGCTGGGCGGGTGGATATTCTGGTCAATAATGCCGGATTGTGGCCCTATGGTCCTGTGCTGGAGTGCAGCGATGAGGATTGGCAGATGGTCATTAACCTCAATCTGACCAGTGTATTCCGGCTGTCCAGGATTTTTGGACAGAAAATGAAGGAGCAGGGATATGGCAGGATCATCAACCTGGGGTCTATTGCCGGGGAGGTCGGTCTGCCGGAGCGTTGTGCCTATTCTGCCGCCAAGGCAGGGGTGATCATGCTTACCAAAACCATGGCAATGGAAGTTGCACAGTATGGTGTGACGGTGAACTGCGTTTCCCCCGGGATGATCGGGGATGAGATCGGTGATTGTCCCGGCACCTGGATCGGGCGGAATGGTACAGGGGATGAGGTGGCAAATGCCATCGTCTTTCTGGCGGCGGATGAGTCCTGGTATATAACCGGTACGGATCTGCCGGTGGATGGCGGGCGAATCCTCGGGCCGCTTTCAACGCTGCTGCGATAAGTCGCCGTTCCCGTAATACAAGTAAAAAGAGCCGCACCCTGACAGGGATGCAGCTCTTTCTTTTTACTGGATAGAACTTGTCATACCGCCAGCCCGGTAGTCTGATCCACGCCCATGGCAATATTCATGCACTGGAGCGCGGCACCGGAAGCCCCTTTGCCCAGATTGTCAAAGCGGGAGATGAGGAGGATGCGGTCCTCATTGCCTTCCACCGTGATCTGCATGGTGTCATTAAAGGAAAGCGCGTTTGCAGAAATCAGTCCGTTTTCATTGATGCAGTCGCTGTAACGGACGATGGGGCCGTTATAGAGTTCCCGGTAAACATTCCGCACATCTTCAATGCCGGCATTCTGCAGGTCCTCCCGGAAGAGAGGAACGGTCACGCACATGCCGCTGTAATAATCGGACACGATGGGGCAGAAAATGGGAGCTCCGGCAAGACCGGTAATTTTGACCATTTCTTTCAAATGCTTGTGCTGCTGACCAAGCGCATACTGGCGGGGAGCATCAAAGAGCTTGCAGCGGTCTTCTGCTTCATATTCGGCGATCATGGATTTGCCGCCGCCGCTGTATCCGGTGATGGAGTGGCAGGTAAGGCGGACTTCCGGCGCCAGCAGACCGCGGGCAATGAGGGGCTGGACCAGGGCTACAAAGCCGCTGGCATGGCAGCCGGGAACGGCGATACGCTTGCCGGTCTGAACTTTTTTCAGGTGTTCGGGGGAAAGTTCCGGGAAGCCGTAAGCCCAGTCGGGTTCCGTACGGTGAGCGGTGGAGGCATCCAGAATAATGGTATCCGGGTTTTCCACCAGGGAAACGGATTCACGGGCGGCGGCATCGGGAAGACAAAGGAAAGAGATGTCACTGTTGTTGAGCATCTCTTTCCGCTTTGCCGCATCCTTGCGGTCTTCGTCGGAGAGGGTGAGGATCTGAATATCGGGGCGGGAGGAGAGGCGTTCAAAGATCCGGAGCCCGGTGGTGCCTGCTTTGCCGTCAATAAATACTTTCTTCATTATACAGACCTTTCGTTAAGTTTGACTTTATCTGACTTTTAGGATAATATAGCGCAGCTTTGCCGGAAAAAAAAGGTATAAGCAGGGAAAAATATGGAAAAAATCCCCATATATAATATATAGGAAGCAAAGCAGGCGGGATGCAGCACTCGGGGGAGGGGGGCAGTTATTCGGGAAAAATGGAGAAATTTCAAAAAAAGTTGTTTTGACGGCTTGACAAGTTTACGAAGAGTGCTATATTAAATCTCATGCGCCACGAAATGGAGCAGTGCTGATATAAAAAATTTGGATCGACGGGATCTGCTGGATCCGAAAAGAAAATTGAAAAATTTTCAAATTTGGATTTGACAAATCAAAAATCGATGCTAAATTATATCTCACGCTTCTAAAATGGAGCGGAGCTGATCTCAAGGCTTGCAGAAAAAAAGTTTTGAAAAAGTTTGAAATAAGGCTTGACAAAGCGAAA
>JAFTIA010000078.1 GCA_017457105.1 Lentisphaeria bacterium
AGCAAGCAATCAGCTTGCGATTTTTTCCGGGGCCTTACGGTTCAGCGTAAGAAGTGCGCTGAACCCAGCCTCGCAGAGACCAAGTGCACAGCAAATAAATTGCTATATAGAAAAATCAGTCATTGTTTAGTACACAGCCTAAAAAAAATGCCGGAGTACGCAATGTGCTCCGGCATTTTTTTGCTGATTTTATAAGAGGTCGTCCTGACCTTTCCGGATACGGAATGCATCCGGTTCCGTGTTTTCAATGGAGGTAAAGGTCATTTTGCTGCGTTCAATGATCAGGCGGACAATGCTGGGGACCGGCAGGGTGGTCACTACCGAAAGGATGATAATGGCATTGAAGAAATTATCATCCAGCATTCCCAGGTCTTTCCCGATGGCTGCCGCCGCCAGTGTGGCGGAGAGCTGGGGAACGGTCATCATGCCGGCGCAAAGACCTTTGGCGTTGCTGAATCCGGTGATCCGCATGGCGAACCAGCCGGAGGCAACTTTGCTGATGATCAGCCCGAGGACCGTCAGAAGAATGATTTCCAGATTGGTAATGGAGCCGAAAACCACACTGATGTCCGTCTTCATCCCGATGAAGATGAAGAGGAAGGGGATCAGGAACCCGTAGCCGATCCCTTCAAACCGGCGGAAGACGTCGCCGCCGGATTTCATCAGTTTGGAGAGCCCCAGACCGGCAAGGAATGCCCCGATGATCAGATTGATCCCGAGGAATTCCCCGATGAGTACCGTCAGAAGGACGAGGAAAAGGAAGCAGGTAATGATCCCGTCTTCGCTGACCGGCATCAGTTTCATGATCAGCCGTCCCAGCCGGGGGACGATGAGCAGTGTGGCGGCAAAGTAGAGGAGAATGACCAGCAGAAAGATCACCATGAACCAGTTTCCGAAAACCGACGGATCGATGTAGTCAAAAACAGAAAGCGTTTGCGGCATGGTTACCTGTCCCGGGGACAGCGTAAGTTTTTTCATCTGCACGCTGACCGCCAGCAGAATGATACTGGCAATATCCGTGATCACGGTGGAGATCAGTACCGCCGAGCCGAAAATGGTACGGGAAAGTTTCAGTTCCCGGATAATGGGGAAGACGATGCCCACAGAGTGGGAGGCAAAGAGCGAGGCATAAAGAAGTTTCCCCGGCAGATCTTCCGGTTTGAAATAGGCGTAAACAAAATATCCTGCGATCGCCGGCAGGAGAAAAGTCAGGATGCTCAAAGCGATCACCGGTTTCCGGCTGCTGCGGATCAAATTGAAATCCGCCTCCATCCCGGCAAGCATCATCAGGAAAAGCAGCCCCAGAGAGCCCAGCGCATTGATAAAGGTCATCATGTGGGACTGCACAGATTCCGGCGAACCTCCCAGCATGGCAAGGAGCGGGGAGAGCCGACCCGGAAGGTCGACACCATTGGGACTGATCAGCATCCCCGCAAGGAGCAATGCGATCACCGCCGGGATCTTTGCCCGGCTGAGAAACAATGGAATAATGGTCATCAATGCCATGAGGACCAGAAAAAGGATCAAAAAAGCATCATTGGTCATGATTTATCTCCGGGAAATATCATCAACCCGGCTGGATACCGGGTGGTTTTGGCAGTAATTGAAAACAAAAAAACGGCCGACCCGGAAACCGGGGGCCGTTCTTTCTGGCGCACAGCAAGGCAAAGACTTACTGACCTTCGATCGCCTTGGTCTTGGGCAGACCCAGAACTTTGGTTTCCGGGATCTTGCCTTCGGCACGGAGCAGGTCGAGGCGTTCATAACGCTTCATAACATTGCGCTGCTTGCGGATCTTGCCGCCAACGCGGAGACTGGGATGCTGGGACATAATATTACCTCACTTTTTGTGTTAATTTCTTTTCACTGTCCCATAATATAGCACAGGGGTGCGGTATTGTCAAACGGTTTTTATGAAAAATCCGCAACTGCGCTTGCTTTTCCCGGGAAAAGATGTACCTTATTATAGTATATTACAGATAGGGTAAAGTTTCCACATTGGAGATTTCTGAAGTATGACGAATTTGAAAATGATCCGCCGCGTCAGCTGTGCTGTTATGCTGGCAGTGGTGTTTTTGTCTGCCGGATGCCGTACAAAAACAGAAACCGTGCTTCCGCCGGAGCCGGAACGGGTTCAGAACCGGGCAAAAGATATTGCTGCATTGTGGGGGCGGGACAATGTGCGTTCCGTGCTGTTCCGGGAACAGGATTTGACTCATTACCGGGTGGAGAACGGATTGCCGCAATTGCTGCGCCGGTTGACCGGGATGAAAGTCAATCACGCTTATTTGGCTGTGGAAACAGCGGATACACTGGGGAGCCGCAGCGGTCGGGAGGCTCTGGCTGCAATGATCACAGCTTTCCACGAAGCCGGGATTTCCTGTGATATGGTTCTTCCCCAGCATCTTTTTCTTGCCAAACGCTCCGCAACGGTTCTGCACCGGGCTTTCGGCGGGAAAGATATGCCCTTTGAAGATCTTTTTCATGAGGCCCTCCGGCTGAAACGCCATTTGCCGGATGAAGTTCCTGCTCCCGGGATCACTGTATGGGCGGGGATCCACCGTCTTACTGCTGGCAATGAAGCCCTGCCGCCCGGGATGCTGTACCGGTGGAGCGAAGAGAATTACGGTATCGGGTCGGATAATGATATTCTGATGAAGCAATTTCTGGCGGATCTTGCCCGCTATCAGAAAATGGCAAAGGTTGACAACATCCGTTTTTCTGTGGCGGTCCCGGCACTGTATCACGCCAAAGCAAGTGCCGGAATGTTGTCCGCCGGGCGGATAACTGATTTCCTGCAGACGGCGGATACGGTTCTGGTGATGGGGTATGGCAATAAGCCCAGTGAATATTTGAAGTCTTTGCAGGAAATGCTGGGGAGTGATTCCTCCGGCAGGGTCCGTTGCGGAATGGTACTTTCCGGACATGTTTCGGAGTCTGTGGGGGCGTTGCGCCGCCGCAGCTGGCAGGATTTTTTCCGGATTTTGAGTGTGATGCACCGGAGTTGCGGGAACATGCCCGGTTACG
This sequence comes from Lentisphaeria bacterium, assembly GCA_017457105.1. Taxonomy (GTDB): domain Bacteria; phylum Verrucomicrobiota; class Lentisphaeria; order Victivallales; family Victivallaceae; genus UBA1776. Next base: position 3,028 of record JAFTIA010000078.1, read on the forward strand.
GCGGGATGGTGCTGATCCCCTGGCAGAATGTGGAACTTTTGCAGGAAAGGTGATTTGAAATGCGTTGTCCTATGTGCGGATGCCTGGAAGATAAAGTGATCGACTCCCGGTCTGTCCGGGAAGATTCCGGCGTGCGCCGCCGCCGGGAATGTTTGGCGTGCGGTCACCGTTTTTCCACCTTTGAAAGCGTGATCCGGGATGAATTGAAAGTGGTCAAACGCAGCAATATCCGGGAGGATTTTGACCGGGAAAAACTGCGCCGGGGGATCACCAATGCCTGTTACAAACGCCCGGTGGCACCGGAGGATATCGACCGTATTACCGATGAAGTCGTTCAGGGGATCCAGCGTGACTTTGATAAAGAGATTTCCAGCGCGGAAATCGGCAAGCGGGTCATGGCGGCTTTGCGGTCGCTGGATCAGGTGGCGTATGTGCGTTTTGCTTCTGTGTACCGGAAGTTCAAGGATGTGGAAGAGTTTATCAACGAGATCCGGGCATTGAAGTAGGTTTTTTTATGATCCAATCGGCAACCCATCCAGTTTTACTGCTTTCCGGCGGGGAACAGCAAATTTTTGATCCCGGTGAATTGCGGGAGGAGCTTGTCCGCTGTTTTCTCGGGGCGGGTCTGGAAGAATCCTGTTATCTTGCGGGGGACATTGTGCTGGCGGTGGAGTACGCTCTGGAACACTCTGACCGGCTGGACAAGGTGTTCAGCCGTGCCGAACTGGATGATATGGTGGTGCGGATTTTGGAAAACACCGGTTATGGGGAAGTTTCCCGGCTGTACCGCCGGGGAACACCGGACCGGGTCCGGACGGCATGTTCTGTTACGCCGGAAGGGGTGGGGCTGATCCTGCGGAAATATTTTGCCGGATCCGAAGAACATCTGACGACCCTTTCCGGGCAGGTGCTGGCGGCGTTGAATGCACTGCGTATCCGGGAGGCTTCTCCGGAATTAATGGTGGAACTGGCACGGCATTATGATGCCGCTGATCCGGAAGCCCCTGTGCCTGTACCGCTTCCGGTTTCTGTTCCTGCTCCCGCCAAAGTGCGGAAAGTGGATGAGAATTTTATTTTGACATTGGAGGAGATCCGGACGGCGTTCCCTGCCGGCTTGCCGGGATTGGAGGGGAATATCTGCCGTCTGCACGGGATCGGGCGGCTTTTTCCCAGTGTCCGGATCGCTTTTTTCCTGACCCGGTTCGCCGAAATGAAGGCGTGGGAAGCCCCTGTTCTGGAAATGATGATCCAGCCGGAACTGGTGGAGGTCGGGCGTATTCTTACGGAGGCGCGGCACCGTATTCTCGGGATGTACCGGGAAGTTACCGGCAAGCCGGATGCGGTATTGCCGTTCTACCTTTCGGTCCCGGATATGGATGATTTTCTGGCAAGTTATCTGCAGTGTTCTACGGAAGGGTTGGAGCCTTTGCGGAAAACGGTGTGCGATATGCTTGCCTCCGGTATCACTGTTCCGCTGGAAAAGATCCGCACCGGAATATGAAATACCATGGTGCGGCGGTTGAAAAAACGCAATATCCGTGGTACATTATACAGAAGCAAATGAACCAAACTTTGGAGTGAAATATGCAATATGAAGCCGTGATCGGCCTGGAAGTCCATATTCAGGTGCGTACCAAAAGCAAAATGTTCTGTTCCTGCCCCAACCGTTTCGGGGCAGAGCCGAATACGTTGACCTGTCCGGTTTGTCTGGGGTATCCCGGGACGTTGCCGGTGCCGAACCATGAAGCGATCATCAAGGCGGTGAAAGCCGGTCTTCTTACCGGGTGTAAAATTGCCGAAGTAAGCAAGTTTGACCGTAAAAGCTATTTTTATCCCGACCTTGCCAAGAATTATCAGATTTCCCAGTATGACATGCCTTTCTGTACGGAGGGGCACCTGGATATCGGCGGCGGCAAAGGTTTTTCCGGCAATGATCTTCCGGAAAAGACCATCGGCATCACCCGTATCCATCTGGAGGAAGACCCTGCCAAACTGACCCATTTCGGGAAGTTCACCGGGGCGGACTACAACCGTTCCGGGGTGCCGCTTCTGGAGATCGTCAGCGAACCGGATATGCGGACGGCGGATGAGGCTTACGCTTATTTGACCGGGCTGAAAGAGATCATGCGTTACGGCGGCATCGGCGACTGCGACATGGAAAAGGGCCAGATGCGCTGTGATGTGAATATTTCTTTGCGCCCCGTGGGGCAGAAGGAATTCGGGACCAAGATCGAGATCAAGAACCTGAACAGTTTCCGTGCGGCGCACCGGGCGGTGGAATACGAAATGATCCGGCAGGCGGAAGAGCTGGATGCCGGGCATGTTCTCCGGCAGGAAACCCGCGGATGGAATGACGATCATGGCGAAACCTATCTTATGCGCACCAAAGAAGAAGCCCATGACTACCGTTATTTCCCGGATCCGGACTTGATGGAAGTGCGTTTTACGCCGGAAGAGATCGAAGCGATCCGGGTGACACTGCCGGAACTGCCGGAAGCCATGCGCCGCCGGATGATGCAGGATTACGGTATTTCCCGCTATGATGCAGAAGTGCTTACGCAGGATCAGGATGTGGCAAACTGGTTTGACCGTGCCGCCGGAAAGTCCAGGAATCCCAAGCAGGTGGCGAACTGGACGATTTCCGAACTGCTCCGGCTTCTGGGCGAAAGCAAGATCGATATTGCGGATTGCAAGATCCAGCCGGAACAGCTTGCCGGACTGGTGGATCTGATTGCCGCCGGAACCATCAACAACCGTATCGGGAAAGATGTTTTCAGCGAAATGTTCCAGACCGGGACTTCTGCCGATGTTATCGTGAAGGAAAAGGGGCTTGCCCAGGTGAATGATGACGGTGCTGTGGCGGCCTTTGTGGATCAGGCCATTGCCGCCAACCCGGCGCAGGTGGAGCAGTACAAGGCCGGCAACGCCAAAGTTCTGCAATTCCTGATGGGGCAGGTGATGAAGATCAGTAAAGGCAAAGCCAATCCCCAGAGTGTGATGGCTCTTCTGAAAGAAAAACTGCAGTAACTTGTTTTATGGAAACAGATTGCGTCATTCTTTCCAAGCAGCCGTATCAGGAATCGGCACTGCTGATCCGGGCATTCAGCCCGGATTGCGGCAGGCTGGATCTGGTGGCGCACGGCGCACAGAAGGTGACGGAATCCAAGTTCCCGGGGATCGATCTCTTTCAGATGCTCTCCATTGAGTACAAAGAGTCGGAAAAATCCCAGTTGGGGACATTGACTCAAGCGGAGATCCGGCAGGATTTTTCCGCTATCGGGGAGCACCCGAAACATCTGCTTTTTGCGGGGCGCATCGCTCAATTTTTACTGGACAATACCCAGCCGGAAATGCCGATGCCCCTTTCGTTTGATACCCTTGTAAATGTGTTGAGCCACCTGGCGGACGGCGGGCCGGAAGCGTGGACCATGGTGCAGGCGGCGGTGTTGTTCAAGGCGGCTTTTTTGTACGAAAATGGCCTTCTCCCGGAAACGGAGGGGGAACAGGGGGAATTTCTGGAACAGCTGATCGATGCCGGGATCAATAACGAACCCCTGCCGCCCTGCAACCCCGGATACTGGACCAGCTTGAACCGCTGGCTGGATAGTTTAATGGCGTACCATCAGTTGAAACGCCGGTCCTGAAAGAGCGGCTTTCAGCTCATTCCTTTTTCCGGCGGGCTTCCTGTGCCACGATGCCGGAAAGAACGGTCAATGCAAGGACGTTGGGAAACACCATCAACTGATTGCACAAATCCTGCAATTCCCAGATAAAGTCATTTTTCAGGATGGAACCTGTAAAAATAGCCAGAATCACCAGCAGGGGATAGAGGAACAGCCGTTTCTGCCCGAAAAGCCAGCGGAAATTCACTTCGCCAAAATAATACCACCCGAGAATGGTGGAAAAGGCAAAGAAGAAGAGAATGACTGCAATGGAAACATTCCCGATACCTGTTGAACTGACGGAACTGACAGCGATTTGAGCGAGATTGGTTTTGGTCAACCCCATTTCTGCCAGCAGACTGGCATACGTGCTGCCGTTGGCATGGGCAAGGGGGCCGTCGCCGACATAAAGGGTGGAAATAACGATCAGTGCCGTCATGGTCAGGACCATGGCGGTATCGATAAACACCCCGATCATCGCCACCGTACCTTGCTGATGAGGGTCTTTGACATCCGCAATTGCGTGGGCGTGCGGGGTACTCCCCATGCCGGCTTCGTTGGAAAAAAGTCCCCGTTTGATCCCCTGACTGATGGCGGTTTTGAGGGCGTATCCAAAGCCGCCCCCCAGGAGCGCATCCGGTTCAAAGGCGTATTTGAAAATACAGCCGAAGGTATCCGGTAGGTATCTCCAGCGCAGACAGAGGACGATGATTCCGGCCGTCAGGTAAAGGATCGCCATCATCGGAACGAGTTTGGTGACGACTCCTGTGATCCTTTTCAGCCCGCCCGCAAAGATGATGCCGCTGAATACTGCAAGTGCGAGTCCGATATGCCACGGCCGGATAAGAAAGGCATTGGCACCGGATTCTGCAATGGAGTTTGCCTGAATGGCTGTCCCCGCCAGCCCCAGGGCAAGGACGGCAGCCATGGCAAAGAAGATCATCAGAAATTTGCCGAAAAGATTGGGAAAGGCTTTTTTAATGTAATAAACCGGGCCGCCGCAAATGGTTTTGTCCGGTAAAATTTCCCGGGTGCGGATGGCGAGGACGGCTTCCGCATAAATGGTCGCCATGCCGAAGAAAGCGATGAGCCACATCCAGAAAATCGCGCCCGGCCCGCCCGTAAGGATAGCGCCGGAGGCTCCGACGATGTTGCCTGTGCCTACCTGTGCGGCAATGGCAGTCGCCAGAGCCTGAAAGGAACTGAATCCGGTATTGCCGGAGTTTTTGGAGAGAATATTTCTCCACCCTTCCGCAAAACAGCGCACCTGTACGAAACGGGTGCGGAAGGTAAAATAGATCCCGCAGCTTACCAGAAGAAAGGTAAGGACATAATCCGACAAATGGGCATTGAGAAAAACGACGATTTGCTGCAGTTCCGCCATAAAAAATCCTGTCAGTATTGTTCCAGCAGAGCACGGACACCGGCAAGGACTTCCCGGTAGGTTTGTTCAAAATCGCCGCTGTACCAGGGATCATCCACTTCGCCGGGCATATCCGTCAAATCCAGCAGGCGGACGATCTTCCGTGCGGGATCCGAGGGGAAAAAGCGGCGCAGACGGACCATGTTGCTGTTATCCATGCCGATAATAAGGTCAAACTTTTCATAATCTTCCGGCCGGATACGCCGTGCCGTTTTGCCGGAGGAGTCGATGCCGTGAGCGGAAAGCAGTCTGCGGGCAGGGGGATAAACGGGATTCCCGATCTCCTCACTGCTGACGGCTGCCGATTCCACATAAAAATCATCGGCACGGCCCGCCTTTTCCGCTTCGTGTTTCATCACAAATTCCGCCATGGGACTGCGGCAGATATTTCCGTGACAGACAAATAAGATATTCATTGCCATTTTTTATTCTTTCAATCAAAAAGTTCCAACTGCTGTTCCCGTTTCTGACGGGAATTTTCATATTCCTGCATGGGGCATTGCTCCATGATCCAGGCCATTATAACATTTGTCAGAAAGGTTATTTCCATTTCTGTCAGCGGCCGTCCGGCAGGGATGCCGTGCCATTTGGCAAGGCATTTCCGGCAGCAGATGCCCAACGCATGTTGGGCAATAAAAACGGCGTGCCCTTTCATGGGTGTCTGCCGTCCGTCATTTTCCGGCCAGGCCGGAGCCAGCCGGGAGCAGAGTATTTTTTCTGCCTGTTTCCGGAGCTCTGCCGGTCCTTTTTCCGCCACATAACATTTTTCCTGATCCTTGAGGCGGAACCTGCTTCGGAACTTGCTGCGGGCAAGGCGTTCCTTTAAATCCTTGTACGGGGTCATGCGTTCTCAGCGGCCCAGTTCGGAGGATTGTTTTGCCGTCATTCTGCCGGGCGTCCAGTCCGCAGGCTTTTTCCGGGATTGGCGGGAGAGCCATTCCAAGCCGGTCTTGCCCAGAATGTTATGCCCGCCCACAAACAGCGTGATCCGGGCACGGTTTGCCTGTTTGCGGAAAAGTACTTTGTGAGCTTTGAACGCCGGATCATCTTCCGGAATCCCGAATTTCGCCGGGATTTGAAAATTCTTCTGCATCAATTCAATGTCTTGTGCCGCAATACGGTCAGCAGGATCTACCAGAAGATTGTAGGCATTCAACGCATGACTGATGGGGACAAGCGTATCCCGGATGCCTGTACTGATATCCACCGTACAGGAAATTTCCGGATTCAGATAGGTCACAGGAGAACGCTTGACGGCTTCGGCTTTCGCCTTGGGATCTGTTGCCGGATCGCCGCCGAATGCCGCACGCATGTGCTTGTAATAACCCACGTTTTTCCGGAAACATTCATCGTGCCACTTTGCCAGATCCGAAATAGGACACCATGCGGAAACCGCCGTCCACATTTCCGGATACCGTGCCGCCATGAGCAGTGTGGCGAAACCTCCGCCCGATCCGCCGATAAGATAGACCCGGTCCGGATCCACTTTGGCGATTTTTTTCATGTATTCTGCCGCATCACGGATATCCGCCACCACGGCTTCCGATCCGCAGGCTTGCGGCGTCCAGTTGGGCCCCCGGAAGTTGGGGAAAATAAAGTTCCAGTTGTTTTCCATACAGAATTCTGCAAAATCGGCGCAATTCTGCTTGTAATTGCCGCTCCATGTATGCAGGGCAACCACCAGTGGTCTTGGCGCATCCCCTTTGGCAAGATAGAGATACGCTTTCTGTTTGGAGTCGTCAAACGAGCAGGGGTAATCCACTTCGGTCAAGAGAGCTTTGATCCGGTTTTCCCGTTCTGTGACAGTTTCGGCACAAAGGCTGAAGAGCGTGCAAATAAGAAGAATGGTCAAAAAATTTTTCACGGTCCTTTTTCCATCAAAAAAAGTCCCCCGTTTTCCGGAGGACTTGTATTCCATGAATTTAAGCGGTGCGATCCTTTTTTTCTTTCACCTTGTCTTTCACAAAAACAAAGTACATGGCAGGGATCACATACAGCGTGAGGATCGAGGCAAAAGTGAGCCCCCCAACGACCCCCATCCCGCAGGAAGAGCGCAGTTCAGAGCCCAGCCCCGTACCGAATGCCATGGGGAGCATCCCCGCCACAGAGGCGATGCTGGTCATGACAATGGGGCGGAATTTTTCGGATGCCGCCTTTTTCATAGCTGCGTGGGCAGACATGCCGTTATCCACATGCATGGCGCAGTCATCCATGATCAGAATGGCATTGTTCACCACGATCCCGATCATCATTACGCCCCCAAGAAGCCCCATCATGGACATGGACATCCCTGCAAGATACAGCGTCAGATACATTCCCAGGAATCCCAGCGGCACCGTGAACATGATGAGGAACGGGCGGGTCCAGGATTCCATAAGGGCACAAATCAGAAGGTAGGTCAGCATAATGGCAAGCAGGATCACTTCCACAAATTCAAGGGAGGTTTCCCCCATGCGTTCCACCTGCCCGATAAAGCGGGCACCGTATCCGGGGGGCAGCTGGGATTGCGCTGTTTCCCGGAGGACTTTTACCACTTCGCCCAGCGTTTTCCCCGGGGCGGTGTTGGCATAGATCCAGATGGCGCGTTCTTTATCATACCGGTTGATACAGACTGAACGCACGTCTTCGGTAAGATCCGCCAGAACATTGATGTTCAGGGGATTCCCGTTCTGGGAGCCGATCGCCAGCTGATAGACCTGCTGAAGTCCGGGTTCTTCCGTCTGCTTCACCCGGATATCAAAAGAACGGTTGCCCAGACGGTAAGTCCCTACTTCGATCCCTTCATAAGTCCCTCGAACAGAGGAACTCAAGGTGTCCGCTTCGATCCCCATATTCTGCAGAACGGGGCGGCGGGGAGTGATGTTGATATTGGGTTTCCCCACCCGGATACTGGTATCCAGGTCGGAAGTGATCTTCAAGTCACGCACTTTCATCTGGACGGTTTTGCCGATGCGCTCGAGTTCTTCCAGACTGGAGCCGGAGATCCGCATGGGAATATCTGCCGCACCGCCGCCGCCGCCATCGGTACGGGGCGTGCTGAAGGTGATGATGCAGTTTTCCATATAATCCAGTTCCGAACGGACTTTTTCCACCAGCTGGGGCAGCGTTTCCCTGCGTTCTGTTTTACCGGTGACTTTGACCAGCAGTTCCGCCAGATACACGGCGTTGGAGACCTGTCCGCCGGAGCCGCTGACGTTCCCGATGTTCACGCTGACACCACGCACAAAAGGCAGCTGCTGGATACGGGCAACTGCTTTCTGGGTGCGTTCAATATTGGCATCCAGATTGAAGTTGGTGGGGTACTCGATACGGACGGAGATTTCCCCCTGGTCCGCCTTGGGCATAAAGGACATCCCCACCTGCGGAACAATGAAGAAATAGATCGCCGCACAGAGGATCGCTGTAAGAAGCAGTACCAGTTTGGCGTGTTTTGCCGTCCATTCCACGGAACGGGCAAACGCATTGGTCAGGGCGTCATATCCTCTGTCCCACGGAATAAACATCTTTTCCAGCAGGGTTTTGCCTGTTTTTTTGTTTCCGTACTTTTTCAGCAGGAGTCCCGCAAGGATCGGGGTAAGAGTGAAACTGATGAAAAGGGAAACGATCGTTGCCGCCACCATCACCCCGGCAAAGGGGGCCATCTGGCGGCCGGTACGGGTGGTCATCATGGCAACGGGGACAAACACCACCACATTGGTCAGGGCACTTGCCGCCACAGCGGTAATGACTTCCCCGGTTCCCTTGTTGGCGGCGGTCCAGGAGTCTTCGCCCCGGTCCATGTGCCGGAAGATATTTTCGATGACCACGATGGAGTTGGTCACCAGCACCCCCACGGAACACCCCAGCGAGAGCAGTGTCATGATGTTGAAGGTGTAATCCAGATATTGCATCAGCCCGAATGTCACGGCAACCGAGATCGGCATGGAGACCATGACAATGAAGGTGGAGCGCAGTTCGTGCAGGAAGAGGAAAAGCAGTACCGCAGTAAGGGCGATACCGATCACGATACTGTTCCAGGCATCATCCACGGAGGCATGGATAAATTCCCCCGCATCCCGGAACCAGACCAGTTCCATCCCGCCGGGGAGTTCCCCCTTGCGTTTGACTTCTTCAAATTTGGCACGGATATTGTTGATGACCTGCACGGCATTGGCATCGCCGCGCTTGATGATCCGCAGACTGGCGGCGGGTTTGCCGTTCACAAAACTGCGGCTGCGGGCTTCACGGGAAATGAGTTTGGCCGTGGCAACATCCCGCATATAGACCCGTTTATTCTGATGTTTGCCGATTTCCAGAGAGGCGATATCGTCAAAACTCTTGAATTCCCCGTCAAAAGTCAGGTTGACTTCCCGGCCATCGCCCCGGATACGGCCCGCCGGGATCTTGACATTGTTGGCTTCCAGTTTTTTGATGATATCCGCCATGGTCAGGTTGGTGGCGGCAAGTTTCTGGCGGTCCACCAGAATGTGGACCTGCATTTCATTGGCACCCACTACCCGGACTTCCCCTACGCCGGGAATGGAGGAAAAGCGGTCGGCAAGTTTATCATCTGCATAGTCATACAGCTGATCCACAGTAGCGTCACCGGTCAGATAGATCTGTACCACGGCGGTGGCGTTGTTGTCGATTTTCCGGATGGTCGGTTCGGTCACCCCTTCCGGAAAGTCGTCCCGGATACGGTTGAGTTTTTCACGGACGTCTGTGGCGGCAATGTCCACATTGGCACCCATGTTGAATTCCAGCGAGGTACGGCATTCGTTTTCCATACAGATGTTGGAAATGTGCCGCAAGCCTTCCAGAGACGCCACGGCATCTTCAATACGCCGGGCGACTTCCACTTCGATCTCTTCCGGACTGCCCCCCTGATATTCCGTACGGATCATGATGTACGGAATTTCAATACTGGGCATCAGGTCGATACTGAGTTTCCGGTAAGCGTTCAACCCCAGCATCACCAGAACGATGATGAATGCGCTCATGGCAATGGGGCGGCGGACGGACCATTCATTTAAGAACATTGCTGTCAAGCTCCCTGAGAACGGACAGTTTGTCGCCCGGGTTGATGAAGGTTTGACCGCTGACTACAAAGCGGCGGCCGGCAAAATCTTTGGCATTCAGGACTTCTGTGAATTTTCCGTCCACAATGCCGGTTTTGATCTCGAGCTGTTCTGCAATGCCGTCCTTGTCTGCAAACGCCACCTGCACATTGTCTCCCCGGATCTGAATGGCATCCGACGGCAGGCCGTAGCCCTTGCTTTCCCGGGTGAGAAGATCCACACTGCACATCAGACCGCTCACAAGAGAGGTGTCCGCCGGGAGCAGGATCTTGATTTTGAAGGTGCGGCTCAAGGGGTCCACACTGGGGGAGCGGTAACTGACGATGGCTTCCCCGGCGGGCATGTCATCCAGCGCAAAGACTGCCCGGGTCTTGCCCGGCAGGATGCTGTTGTAATGCAGGGCACTGATCTGGCAGACAACTTCCAGACTTTTCTGGTTTTCCAGACGGATGATCTGGGTGCCTCCCTTGACGAATTCTCCCCGTTCCACAAATTTTTCAGTGATGATCCCGTCGAACGGAGCTTTGATTTCGGAGTCTGCCAGGTTTTTCCGGGCAATGGAAAGGCTGGTCTCCTGTTTGGCTTCCAATGCTTCTGCGATCCGCAGAAGGGACTGGGATTTGGCACATTCAGCCTGCGCTTCTTTGGCCGCCAGTTCAGCCGCTTCGTAATTGTCCTGGGAAACCGCATTGGATTTCCGGAGGGTCTTGGCGCGCTCGTAGTCGATTTCCGCCTTTTTCAGTTTGATTTGAGCCAGCTGAAGAGAGATCCGGGCGGTATTGACTTCCGACTTGCAGACTTCCAGAGCCCGCTGTGCCACAGAAACTTCGTTTTCCAGATTCTGGCGGTCGATCTGAAAGAGCAGCTGGCCCTTTTTGACCACATCCCCTTCATCCACATTCAAAATATCCAGCGTGCCTTCGGTACGGCTGGAGAGAGAGGCAAATTCCACGGGTTCCACCGTCCCCTGAACAGGGATACGCTGGCGGAAATCCATCTGCGGCATTTTGGCAAGAGTCACACGGACGACTTTGTTTTTTGCCGCAGGCGGTGCTTTTTTGGCACATCCGGCAGGGGCGAGAGCAAGCCCGGCAAGCAGAAGACAGCAGGAGCACATTTTCCAGTCAGTCAGTCGATGCTTCATCGATTTGATCCTTTCATTTTATATACTGCATATAGTGCCTAATATATCACAAAAAAAGATCAAAATCAACTTTGAAAGTTTTGGAAAACGGAATTTTTCGGAAAATTCAGTCATTTTTTCCGGTGTCCTGAAAGCGTTCTGCCAAAAGGGAATACCGGGGGGCCTGCCGGGTATTGCAGGCGGCGGCATAAATGGCTTTTCTGCCCCCGATCAGCACCAGCAGTTTTTTCGCCCGGGTGACCGCTGTGTAAAGCAGATTCCGCTGGAGCATGATGCTGTGCTGGGAGAGAATGGGCAGGACCACCGCCGGAAATTCACAGCCCTGACTCTTGTGGACCGTGATGGCGTAAGAGAGGGTCAGTTGGTCCGCATCTTCAAAGCCGTATTCCACCGGCCGGTCGCCGTCAAAAAGGACGGTGAACTTCTTTTTCTTTGCATCGATGCGCTCAATGATCCCCTGATCCCCGTTGAAGGTCTGCAAGTCGTAATTATTGCTTGTCTGCATGACCCGGTCGCCCTGCTTAAAAAGCCGTTCTCCGGAGCGGATGCACTCTTTTGTTCCGGGATTCAGCAGTTCCTGCAGCCGGGTATTCATTTCCGCAGTGCCGCAAGTCCCTTTGTTCATGGGGGTAAGAACTTGAATATCCGTCATGGGGTTCAGCCGGAACCGCTTGGGGATGCGTTCACAGACGCTTTTCAGGACCAGCTGCAATGCCTTTTCCGGGTCTTCCTGTTCGATCCAGTAAAAGTCACTTAACTGTCCATCCTGCGGCGGGCGTTCCGGCATTTGTCCCCGGTTGATCCGGTGGGCGTTTTGAATAATACGGCTTCCCGCAGATTGCCGGAATACCTCTGTCAGTTCCGTTGTCAGAAATTTTCCGCTTGCAATGAGATCGTTTAATACTCTGCCCGGTCCCACGGAGGGAAGCTGATCCCGATCCCCCACCAGAAGAACACTTGTTCCCGGTTTGACAGCACGGAAAAGAGCTTGAGCCAGAAGAATATCCAGCATGGAAACTTCATCCACGATCAGGAGGTCGCAGGGCAGGGGATTGGCATCATCATAGCCGAACCTGCCGGTCGCCGGATCAAAGACCAGCAGCCGGTGCAGGGTTTTTGCCTGTAATCCGGTGGATTCCTCCATCCTTTTGGCGGCCTTTCCGGTGGGGGCGGCGGCGGCAATGCGGAGATCCGCTTTTTTTGCCCTGCGGACGATTTCCCCCAGAACCGTTGTTTTCCCCACGCCGGGACCGCCGGTAATGATGCAGAGAGGCGATTGCCGGATCCGTTCCACCGCAAGGAGCTGTTGGCTGCTGAACTGCATCCGGCTGTTCCGGCCGTCATCCAGACAGCGGCGGCCGGCAAATTGTTCAGCCGCCGCAAGTTCATTGATCACCCGGGGCAGAGTGGTTTCGGCTCGGAGCAGTTGGGGGGCATACGCCATTTCCCGGTCGATGGCGATCAGTTTCCGGAAAACGGCCCTTTCGATCCCCTGTACGGCAATATTTTCCGGCTGACCGGCAAGCTCCGATACCGCCCGGATAAAATAATTCATGGGCAAACAGATGTGGCCGTTGCCGGTTTCTTTATTCATGGTGAATACCGCAGCTGCGGTCATCCGTTCCGGGGAGTCCGGGGAAATACCCAATTCCTGTGCAATGGCATCCGCTTTCAGAAATCCGATGCCGTCAATATCTTCCGCCAGTTTGTACGGGTTGGCGCGGACCACATCGGCGGCTTTTGCCCCGTAACGGGCATAGAGTTTTCTGCAATAAGTCTGGCTGATCCCCAACCCCTGAAGAAAAATATACACATCCCGCAAGGCGGAACTTTCCTGCCATGCCTTGATGATCATTGCCGCCTTTTTTTTGCCGATTCCCGGAATATCCATGATGCGTGTCGGGAATTTTTCCAGAATCGTCAGCGTTTCTTTGCCGAAAGTATCCACGATGAGTCTGGCGGTTTTTGCGCCGATCCCCGGAATACTGCCGGAGCCGAGAAAACGGATGATGCCGTCCTGGGTGGAGGGGAGAACCGGCCGGAAAGAGGCGGCTTTGAACTGGCGGCCGTACTCCGGGTGTTTGTCCCACCTGCCGGAAACTTCGATGCATTGCCCCGGCCCGATGCCGGAAATGGGCCCCACCACGATCTTTTCCCGGTCATCGGCTTCATCTTTCAAACGGAGAACGCTGTAAGAGCCATCCGGTTTTTCAAATACAAAATGGAGAACTTCCCCCCGGATCACATTATGAAACAAGTCTTCCACAACTTACCCCCGTTTCCCGGTAAGGCTGATGCGGGGGTCCGCCGCCGCATACAAAAGGTCCGAGAGCAAAATCCCCGCCAGAGTCAGGATCCCGCTGAAAGCAAAAAGAGCCATGACCAACGGGTAATCCCGGCTGGAAAGTGCCACCAGCGAAAGTGCCCCCATGCCCGGAATATTGAAAATATATTCCACCAGTACGCTCCCAGCCACCAGGCCCGGCAGTAATCCGCCGAAAAGAGTGATGAGGGTGATAAGGGCATTCCGGAAAGCGTGATGCCACAAAATCGCTGTTTCACTTGCCCCTTTGGCCCGGGCGGTGCGGATAAAATCGCCGTGGATCACTTCCAGCATACTGTTCCGGGCATAGCGGGACAAGCCTGCCAGCCCTGCATAGGATAAACATAAAACCGGAAGAATATAACACTTTGCCGATGCCAGCAGAAGCTGCCAGCTGTTCATATTGTTTGCATCGGTGACATTCAGCCCTTTCAGGGGAAAGATGGGCCAGACACCGCCTTCGCAGGTGAGTGCCTGCAACAGCAGCCCCACCCACATGACGGGGAGTGAATACAGTACAAAAAGAGCCAACGCGCCTCCCCTGTCAAAGAGGGAATTTTCGTATTTGGCAGAATAGACCCCGATGAGGATCGCCAGCAAATAGGTGAAAAAGACGCTTAAACAGTTGAGTTTCAGCGTAACAGGCAGCCGTTCCGCAATCATGCGGGTAACGGGCCGCCCCGGATCGACGACCACGGAACTCCCCAGATCTCCGTGGAGGATGGCCGCTTTGAACCAGCGGGCAAAGCCTGTCAGAACAGGTTCATCCAGCCCCAGTTTCTCCCGGACGGCACGGTTTCCCCGGTGTTCGCCTTTGTCTGCATCCATACTGGTGCCGGTACCTTCATCCACAAACATGTTGCTTCTTGCCGGATCCCCGGGGGCACAGCGGAGCAGAACATAACTTGCCAGCAGGATCACCGACAGGGTCAATCCTGCCAGAAGCAGGCGTTTGATCAGGTAAAAAAGCATTATTCTTCAAGAGCTTTCAGCCGGTCTTTCAGCAGATTCTCAATATATTCTTTGCCGTAAAGCTTCCGCATGAGCCGGATATTGAATTCATAAAAGAGCTGATCGTCCGGGCGGGGGATGACCTGACCGCACGCCAGTTCCACCGCATCCCGGCGCAGTTGGGGATTGCGCTCGTAGCGGTCCAGAAAACGGATCAGGGTACGGGGACTCAATTCCGTAAACTCTTTCTGCCCGAATGCTTCTGTATAACGGGTCGCCAGAAGGGAAATGATATTCCGGTTCGGATGGCGGAAGCCGTGGCAGGAAAGAAAATCCTCCACCATTTCTTCACAGCGTACATCGTCAAAAGTGGGGAACTGGATGCTGACACCCCGGGAAAGGATGCTGGGCGGGAAATCGTAATTGCTTGCCAATGCCAGCATAACATGGGATGGCGGCGAAAACGTGCCGCCCACATGGGTGCGGAACGCATAAAAATCCACTTTGTCCGGATCAAGATCGTCAAAAAAGACCACAAATTTACGGTCAGGCCGCATGGCAAGGGCGTTCAGCAATTCCGGAAGTTCATTGGAGAGAACTGCTTCGTCTGCGGTGATCAGTGTCAATTCCGGAGAAGCCAGTGCGTGAGCAATGGTCAACTGGGTTTTCCCATGTCCCGGCAAGCTGGAGATCAGCAGCGGCACACTGCTGTTCCCGGCAAGAAAACTTTTGAATTGCCCTTTGAATTGCCGCCGGACGGAGATGAAGCCGTAAAAGGCATCCACTTTGCGGATGGTATCCAACTGGATCGGAGTGAATTCCCCACGGGTGTATTGAAAAGCCCTGCCTTCAGAAAGCGGATCGAATTTTGCCAGCATTTGCCGGACTTGTTCAGGATCATCCGGAACCGGCAGAGGTGCCTCCCGGAGCATCCGTCTGGCTGCCGGCAGGAGATAGGGACAATCCTCCGGGAGCATTTTGCCCAGTTCTGATGGAAATTTCAGCAGAGTTGCCGCCATTTTCAGCAGATATTGCCCGTCCTCCCCGGTACTTTCCAGCGTATCCGGCGGACAGTGCAGCTGGATAAAGGCGTTGAACAACGCTTCCCCGATGCGGACTTGCATACTGCGGGCGTTCTGCCCCCGGAGCATGTTGTTCAACTGGTCTGCCAGAACTGCGCCGAAATCTGCCGGTTCCCGGGAAAGGGCATCCAGAATCCGGGCGAGTTCAGCGTATTCCGGGATCAACGCCCGTTGCGCTATGGCTGCTTCCGCCCGGATTTGGGCAAAATGATCCTGTTTTGCCGTCATTGCAGATCTTACTTTTTCAGGAGATCGAGAGCGACTTTGAAAACGATCTTGCGGATGGTTACTTTCTTTTCGTTCCAGCCGGTCAGGTGTCCTTCGCCGGGGAGGAACAATGCAAAAGTGCCGTCCGTCATGGCAAGGCGGGTTTCCCTGCCCGGCGCAAACTTGAAGAAGCCGCGGTCACGGGCGTAATCCATTTCTTCTATGACTTCCAGACCGTCGGTGGGCAGACAGCAGATGGTTTCGCTGCCGGAAAGGATCGCCTGAATATCCACATATTTGGCATGGAGTTCCACTTTGCAGTCTTCCAGAGCCTTGGTTTCGTAGCAAAGGACATCTGCAAAGACCTGATCTTCCACAAGGATATGGCGGCCCAGTTCAGTTTCCGGGGTCCACTTGGCGAGGAATTCCCCGATAAGTTTCCATGCTTCCGGAGCAAGGCCGGCGTAGGTGTTCAAATTGGCAAGACTGTCGTAAATCATTTGCAGACTCCTTTGGTTGATTTGTAAAACTTCTGCATGTATTACAGTACCACAAGTGCCGTTTTTTTCAACCGCCGGGGAAAATTTTTCAGAAAAAGGAGATGGAATCACCTTCTTCCGGTGCAATGGCACGGATCTCATCCTGCAAACTTTGCACGGCAGAGAGGAGTTCCTGCATTTTGCCCTCCAGTTTTACAAGGTCTGCTGCGCGGGCGGAATCCAGTTCATTGAGTTTGGTGGAGATTTCAGCAAGTTTGTTTTCCATGTCCATAAAAAAACTCCTTCGGGTTGTTTCCCAAAGGAGTTTTGTCAACTTGTTTCTGTCTTTATTTGTAATAGTGGAAGCACTTGACCACTACCCGGCGGGACGGCGGACGGGTACAGAAACTTACCACGACCAATGCAAGGATGGAGAGCGGCAGTGAATAGATCATGGTATCCACAAAAGGCCACGGGAACGAGGAGATCAATTCCGGTTTTCCGGTGATCATTTTGCAGATCCCCAGTGCCGCCGATTCCGAGCGGTGCAGGAAAAGAAGCCCGAAGGAACTTGCCGCGACCCCGGTGATCATACTTGCCCAAACCCCTGCCGCCGTCGCCCGGGGCCAGTAGAGAGCCGCCACATAGCCCGGCAGGAAGGAGGCGGCGCAGATACCGAAAAAGATCGCCGTCCCGCGGGCGATGATGCCCGGAGGCAGAATATAGCCGAAGGTCACGCAGATCACGATCCCGGCAATCACGCCCAGGCGGTTGAGTTTCATGCTGTCCTTGCCGGTCAATCCGCCGATGAGGTCGTGCCCGATGGTACTCCCCGTAACATGAAAGAGGGAACTCAGGGTGGACATGGCAGCTGAAAGCAGTGTCAGAACAAAGATATACAGGATAATGGGCGGAAGAGCCTGGGTAATGAAAAGGGGAATGATCATATCCTGATTGCCGCCGGCCGCTTCAATGGCAAGTTTGCCGGAAATGTTCCCGGCAATGCCTTTGTCCGTATAATAGAAGAATACGTTGGAGAGCGCCCCCACCAGATAGGCGGATCCCACCGTAAAGAAGATGAATATGGCCCCGATCAGAGTTGCCCGGTTCAGTTCTTTACTGCTCTTGACCGTCATAAAACGCACTGCCAGCTGGGGCTGGGCAAGGGCGCCGATCCCCACGCCCAGCATCAGACTGGAAACGAGGGTCCACCACCAGACGGAATTGAATGTTGGCATGACGGTCCACCCGGCGTGCCCGAGAGATGCTTCCTGCGGAAGTCTTTCCGCCACCAGCGGGGCGAGGGCGGTGAGTTCCCGGTGGGCCGCCACAATGCCGCCCAGTTTCCAGTAACTCATAACCAGCAAAGACCCCAGCCCGAGGATCATGATGGAGCCCATCAAAGCATCCACATACATCACCCCTTTCAGGCCGCCGAAGAAAACATATACAGCCACTACCAGACCGAAGATGATCAGTGCCGCAGTGTAGTCGATGGAGAGGACTTCCTGCAGAAATCTTGCCCCGCCGATCAGTACCACGCTGGAATAGATGGGCATAAAAAGAAAGATCACTGCCGCCAGAAAGATCCGCATACCGGGGGCTTCATAACGGTCGGCGATGAATTGCGGAAAGGTGCTTGAGCCCAAGGCTTTCCCGAGTTTGCGGGTGCGTCTTCCGAAAAAAACAAAGGCGATAAAGATTCCGACTGCAATATTCATAAAAGTCAGCCACAGAAGCCCCATGCCGTAACGCCCTGCCACGCCGCCAAAGCCCACAATGGCGGAGGTGCTGATGAATGCCGCTCCGTAACTCATGGCCATGACAAAGGGGTGGGCTGACCGCCCTGCAAGGAGATAATCCTGATTGGAGGAGGTTTTCCGGTAACCGCGATACCCGAGATAAGCGATGCCTCCCAGATAAAGAATGGCAGTAATAATAAACCCGAGGGAATTCATTTTTCCTCACCTCCGTCTTCATCGGACTTGTTCCAGCAGAGGATCCCGTAAACCACGCAGGTCAGGACCGCAATGATGTTTGCCCAGAATGCCAGAGCGACCCAGACATCCCCCAATCCCAATTTCCACATAGATACATCCTTTCAAAATTGAATGTAAAATATAGCACTTCCGGGTCTTTTTTACAAGAATTTTTTGCCGGATGCCGCGACAGTTTTCAGAAATCGGCGCTGATGGCCTGCTGCATATCTTCCGGGAGGGGGCTTGTAAAGACCAGTTCTTTCCCGGAACGGGGGTGACGGAAGGTCAGGCGTGCGGAATGCAGTGCCTGCCGCTTCATGCCGAGCCGTTGGTAATCTTCCGGAGATAGTTTCCCTTCTTTTGCCCGCTTGATAAACAGCGAATCGTCCACGCCATACAATTTATCTCCCACCAAGGGGTACCCCAAACTGAACAGGGTCGCCCGGATCTGGTGCATCCTGCCTGTAAAAAGACGGGCTTTTACAAGGGTGCGGTCGGCAAAGATCTTTTCCGGCTGAAGCAGGGTGCGGCAGAGTTCACCATCGTTTGAGCCATGGAGATATTTCCGTTTGCGGCGGACAGGACTTGCCGTATCTTTGACCAAAGCCCCTGCGGCATCCAGACTTTCTGTAAACCGGCCGAAAACAAGGGCGAAATATTCCTTTTGCCAGTTGTCCGATGCCAGTTTTGCGGCGGCTTCCGGATTCCGGGCAATGACCAGAAGCCCGCTGGTTTCACGGTCCAGACGGTTTACCGGGTGGATGGTGCCGAATTTTTCAGAAAGAAGATACCACAAGGTGTGGTAATAAAAAACTCCTGCCGGATGTACGGGGAGATCCCCGGATTTATCCACTACCAGCAGATCTTCATCTTCATAAGTGATCTTATAACTGGGATCGACTTCCGGTTCCAGCAGGTCAGTGGGATGGTATTGCAGGGTCATGCCTTCCAGCAAAATATCATCCGGAGAAGCCGTTCTGCCGTCAACGGTGAATTCTCCTGCCGCAAGGCGTTCCCGCCAGCCGGATTCATCCCGGTAGGTAAAGCGGGTGGTCAGAAGCTGCAGAACGGTCCAGTTATGGTAACGCCGGTCGATGTGCGTGGCAATGATCCGGGTATGCAGAGGCACAGCCCGATCCGCCGGTTCCCCGCCTTGACTTTGAGCGGCGGGGGAGGGGGGATTCATCGCTGTGCCTCCTGTGTTCAGCAAAAGAGCCGGAGATGATCCGGCTGGATCGCTGTATCAGAAATCGTCATCGTCATCGAATTCTTCGTCGTCGAAGTCTCCGAAATCGTCGTCATCATCAAAGGGGATGCCGTCATTATAACGGTCTTCATCCACATAATCATCATCTTCATCCAGATCGTCGTACACACCATCCAGATCATCATCATCGTAGTCTTCATCGTCAATGAACTGGGAGCGGGTACTCAGCATGGTGCCGCATTCCGGACAGCACCCGTCTTCGGCTTCAATGGCACTTTCACTTACTTCAATGTCGCAATAGGGGCAACGAGTCATAATTTCCTCCTGTTGGTTTGAGGGTACTATATTGACAAAATGCGATTTGTCAAATCATTTGCTGAAAATCCTGCAAAAAAAACTTATTTTTCCTGTTCAAGCAGTGCTTTCCCCAGAGAAAACTTTGTATTGTATTCTTCCGGCGGGAAGTTTTTTTCCGAACCGTACTTGGGCCAGCACTCATAAACCACGGTATCTTCCGCATTGATGATGGTATTGTTTTCAAATCTGATGCGGTCTGTCTGCAATCCCATGCGTTCATCCAGGAATTTCCGCTGGGCGGCGCGGTCCATGGCATTGAAGGCGGCAATATCTTTTTGGCTCATCAGGTATTCCCGGCCCGGCGGGTTATAGCCGCTGATATGGAAACACATCATCCAGTTGCGATTTGCTTTTTTCTTGAATTCAAAGCGGTTGTTGCGGACGGTGAGCCCGGTGGAGAAGAATTCCCCACCCTTTTTCACCACCTGTTCGGTTACAAAGAGGGGGAAAGCGAGCATGGGGGAACTGTCATATTTCCCATTGTCGATAAAGGTGCAGTTTTCCACTGTGACGTCATCCACCTGGTTACGGAAACGGACGAAGTCGCCGTAGGCATCGATCATGGTGCAGTTGCGGACGGTGAGTTTTTTGCTGGAATTAGAGTTATACAGCATGTGAGCACGGGTATCATAACCCACATTTTCAAAAAGGCAGTTTTCCCATGTGATGTTTTCACTTTCCGCGTCCGCACTGCTGGCGGCGTAAAAAGCCCCACGCAAATCCTTCCAAACGCAGTTGCGGATCAGAATATCCCGGGAGCGGGAAACTGCCAGAGCTGCGGAGCACAGGCCATTGCCGGTAAAGCGGAGTCCGTCAATTATGATGTTCCGGCTGTTGTTCCGGATAACGATCAGGGGGAAAAGAT
This sequence comes from Lentisphaeria bacterium, assembly GCA_017457105.1. Lineage (GTDB taxonomy): Bacteria > Verrucomicrobiota > Lentisphaeria > Victivallales > Victivallaceae > UBA1776. Next base: position 23,764 of record JAFTIA010000078.1, read on the forward strand.
TATTTTTGATCTCTCTGCTGTCATTGGGGTGACGGGCGAAAACACTGCCGTGATTTTCTGCCCCCCGCAATGTGAAATGGTGCTTTTCATTCCCCACGCCCCGGAGAACAAGGCTGGTTTCCTTTTGGGCAGGAAGTTCCGTGTAATAGTTTCCCGGAGCAAGCTGCAGAGTCACCGGAGATTTTTCCAGCTTTTTTTTGATATTTTTCCAGAGATTATGATCCCAGAGCCGTGCGGCATTTTCCGGAGAGGAACCGGAACCTTTCCCCCGGGCTTCCGGGGCGGCGTACAGGTTGAGCTCTGATGCGCAAAGAGCGGCGCAGACGGCGCCAGAACAAACAATAAAAAGTGATTTCAGCATAGACCGTCCTCTCTTAATTCAATGCTTTTGTGAGGGAGGTTACGGTTTTGTAATCTTTTTGCGGGAAGATTTTTTCTGCGCCGTACAGGGGCCAGCATTCATAAACGATGGCATCCTCTGCATTGATGATGGTATTGTTTTCAAATTTGATGCGGCCGGTCTGCAAATTCATACGGTCATCCAGATATTTGCGCTGGGCGGCACGATCCAGTTTGCTGAAAGCGGCGCTGTCTTTTTTATTCATCATGTAGTTCAAGCCCGGCGGATTGAAGCCGCTGTTGTGGATGCACATCATCCAGTTGCGGGGGGCTTTTTTCTTGAATTCAAAGCGGCAGTTCCGCACGGTGAGCCCGCTGGAAAAGGTTTCGCCGCCCAGATCCACTTTTTTCTTTGTGTTGAAAAGCGGGAAAGCGATGAAGGGGCTGCTGTTATATTTTCCATTGTCAATAAAGGTGCAGTTTTCCACGGTCACATCCTGAACTTTGTTGCGGAAACGGATAAAGTCGCCGAAAGAATCGATCATGGTGCAGTTGCGGACGGTCAGATTGCGGCAGTAATTGGCGTTATAAAGCATGTGGGCATGGGAATTGTAGCCGATATTGTCGAAGGTGCAGTTTTCCCAGAGGACATTGTCACACTTTCCGTTGGCACCGCTGGCACCGTAATAAACGCGCCGCATATTTTTCCAGTGGCAGTTGCGGATGGTGATGTTGACCGAATCCCGGACTTGCAGGGCATATCCGCATGCCCCGTCACCGGTAAAATACAGTTGTTCAAAGACGATGTTCCGGCAGTTTTTCCGGAGGGTGATAAGGTTCTGTAGATTTTTGGAAGCGGGTTCCATATTTTTGCTGTCTTGGGGGTTCCGGGAGAAAACGGCGGCATGATTGGCGGCGCCGCGAATGATGAGCTGGTTTTGGTCATGGCCGATACCGTTCAAATTCAACCGGGTATCCTGTTTTGCCGGATAGGTGGTGATGTATTTTCCCGGGAGCAGTTCCAGGGTAACGGGGTGTTTCTGCAGTTCATTCTGAATATTTTTCCACAAAGCGGCATCCCAGAACCGGGCAGCATCGGCTTTGGAACTGCCATTGCCTTTACCGGCGGCTTTGGGGGCGGCATACATGGTAATGCCGGAAGCCATGATGCTCCATGCAAAACAAAAGATGGCGATAACGGAAAGATAGAGTTTTTTCATGATGAAACCTTTGAAAATTATTTTGCGTGTCAACCTGATGAGGATTAAAATAGCATTGCGGCAAGGGATTTTCAAGTTTTTTGTGATGGTTCGAGTGTTCGGCCGGAAATAAGGAAAGGCACTGGGCTGAACAATGACTGATTTTTCTGTATAGGATTCCTGACTGCCGGACAGTCGGCTTCTGTTGTTCAATTTTGCAGTTCTTGAAATGCTGCCATGCCCTTGGGGGTAAGAAGATACCGCTGTCTGGGGTGGCGGGGACTGTCAGGATAAAGCAAACGCACAAAACCTTCTTTGATTGCAGGATTGAGGTAGTTGTTCAAAAAGTTTTTCCGATCAGACAGATTCAACTGTTCCATCATAGTCTTGACAGAATAAGAATCATTGCCGATCGCCAATATGAGTTTCTGACAGGCGGCATCTTCAGGAATCAGCTTGTGGGGTACTTGTGGGGTACTTGTGGGGTCAGCTTGTGGGGTGAACTCTTCCGGAGCGGAAATCATCAGATAACGGTTCTTCAGCTCGTTGGTTTCGCCCAGCAGGAGGTTGCGGAAGAACTTCTCCAAATGTTCAAATTCAGGCTCAATGCTGCGGGCATAGTTGCGATAGTTGGCACGGACAAGGGCATTGCGGAAGTACCAGGAGTGTTCTGCAAAGAGATCGTTGCTGACGGTGAAACCCATTGCCCGGAGATACTTGATCGCAAAGACCGCCGTGGTTCTGGTGTTGCCCTCCCGGAAGGGGTGGATCTGCCAGATACCGGAAATGAATTTGGCAAAGTGCCTGATCATTTCGGCGTGATCAAGGTTCTTGTAGCTGAACTCCTTTTCATTGTCAAAATCGTGCTGCAAAGCCCGCTTGATTTCAGAAAAACTTACATAGAGAACGGATTCTCCACGCAGCACCCATTCTTTCTTGGAAATGTTGCAGTCACGAAAAGTTCCTGCGAACTTGAAGACCCCTTCAAAAACCCGTCCGTGGATGGCTGCCAATCCGGAGGGGGAGAAAGAGAAAGTCTGTTCGTTGAGCAGCTTGGTGATGTTGGCTGAAACCTTGTCAGCCTCCTCGGTGTTGGCATCATCGGAACGATCGGACTGGGTATTATAATAAGAATCCAGCAACGAACGGACTTCATCAATGGTGATATCGCCGTCAATATGGCGTTTGGCAGTTTCCAGAAGATAGACAGAAGGAGTCAGACCATCGACCTCCTGAAGTCCGATAGCCGTCTTCCAAGCCTGAGCCTTATCCCGTTTCCCGGGCTCGCCCTGCAGCAGATACTGATCAAATTCATCGTATTTCATAAAGTTTTATCCTGCAACTCAAATATACTATGCTTTATTGAATAATCAAATTATATTCTGTCAAAGAATTGTCTTTCGCGTATTTGCTTTAAATTTCTCTGTATCCCGCGTTGAAATGAGGGATTTTCAAGTTTTTTGTGATGGTTTGAGTGTTCGGCCGGAAAAAGGTGTTGAAAAATAGGGATTTTGGTATTATAGTATAGCATTATCAATGTGGTCCGATAGCTCAGTGGATAGAGCATCTGCCTTCTAAGCAGGTGGCCGCGGGTTCGAGTCCCGCTCGGACTACCATTTTTTTGTTTGATTTTGCCTCAAGATTCATTTCTTGAGGCTATTTTTTTGTTTGTTATGTGTGACCGCTGCCATAAAAAAGCCATGCAGAAAAATCAGTCTATGTTCAGCACATCGCCCAATCAATTAAAATTACGGGCCTGCCACTGGAAATTGCCGATCACAGACAGCGTATCCCCCGGTTTGGCTTCCGAGAACTGCACCACGGTTCCGGCAGGAACGGGTTTATCGGTATCCAGTTTGACAAACATCTGGAACCCTTTTCGTTCCGCATGGGTGATCGAGCCCAGATATTTCCCGTTACTGAACAATGCACGCCCCACCACCAGCGTAACACCGCTGCGTTCCAATGTACGCAGGATCCCCGGATTGGGGCAGCACTCATACCATCCGGGCCGGCCGGTAAGAGGAGTCAACACCGAAGATGTCACAAAGAATTCCGGCGTATCCACCGTGATCTTTTTCCCATTGATCCCGCCCACCTTCCAGGCGGCAGGCAAGCCGGAACCGGCAGTCACCAGCAAATCGCCCTTTGCCGGGCGATCCAGATCGGCAGTCAGCACCTTGCCGTTCATTGAAGTGATTTTGCCGGAAGCCGTCGCCCGGGCATCAAACGTTTTGCCGGGAATCGTTACAGAAGCGGCGCCGGAGGCACAGACATAGGAAACTTTGCCGTCCGCCCCGAACCGCACCAGAGTGACTTCCCCATCGGTCTTCACCCCGAAATCCGGCACATCCAGTGCGCCGCGCACCCACAGGTCCCTGCCGTCTTTTCTGGTAATAAGATAGGCACGGCTCAGGCCGGATGCGGCCACGGTTTTGACCTCTTTCACCGAAGAACCGTCAAAATGGATCACTTTGGCAAAAACACTGCCTGCCGCCTTGGTATCCCGGCGGAGCAGATAGGGTACGGATACGGTTCTGTACGCTTCCGGCGACTGGCAGCGGATGTATTCCACCCCTTCTTCCGCCGGAAAGTCCACTGTAATGGTACGGTTTCTTGCAGCAATGGCGGGGAAACCGGCCTTGGTGAAAACGCCCCGCAGAGTTTCAGCCGTCTTCAAAACCGCAGGAGAACGCAGCAGCGGATAGCCATCCCCGGGCAGTCCCCAGTAGAAGGGGGCTTTGGGGAATCCGGACAGGCGGTAGTCGTTGGAGAAATGCATCCCCTTGGCGGCATCACCGCCCAGAGCGTACTGCCCGGTGGGGGTGAATTTTTCGCTGAACTCAGCCTGCGTCATAACAGTATGGAAACTGTCATCCCGGGTCTTACCGCCCTTGACCGTGCTGATATCCAGCCAGTAATCCAGCTTGCCGTCTGCGCCGTCCACCTGAACGACCAGGCGGTCAAAGCGTTCCGTATGATTGTAGGCTTTGGGCTGGCTCCCCAGCGCATACTGCACGGGGCCATCACCTTTCCACGCACGGAGGAGAGCTCCGCCATTCTTTACTTCCACATTGCGGGCATCCACCACCACCTGCTGGTGCGCCACACTGCGGGTCGCCCAGGAAAAACGGTAATGCGTGTTGAAATAACCCGGCTCAAAACTCCAATCCACGCCGTCATTGTAGAACGTCCAGCTCAATGCCTCAAACTGACCGTGATTGAGCTGCGGCCCCAGCATCAGCTGAAGCCCGTGCCGGTCATTCCCTCTGCCGCCCCGCAGGATCGCCAGACCTTTGCAGCCGAAAAAGTCGGAACCGGTTTCAAAATATTCCGGATCAAGTTCCGCCTCTTTGATCATCTGCATTTCTTTGCTGCCGATGCGGTACAGGACAGAACGGTTTCTGACGGGGAGCGTTACCGGGGCATTCCCGAATATGTTGCGGAGGAGTTTGGCCGCCTGCTTTTTCAGCGCCGGGTCATCTGCTCCGGCAAGGATGCGCCATGCGTACTCGATCTGCTGATGGGTACCGCTGTACCCGGGGATCTGGTGCCGTGCGGTGGGAGGAATATAGAACCGATCCGGACCGCTGTTATTGTCCCCGGTTACGGGCAGATGCCCGCCGACTTCCAGCCGGTCATAGCACCGGAAGAGGAAACGGAACAGCAGCGGATGACTGTAGAAGGAATGGAACCCTGCCCATTTCCGGCGGGCACCGCTTTCCGCAAAATCGGCAAGGTCGGTATAAAGCGACATGGTGTGGAAGGAATACATGTGGCTGCTTTCGCAGTAAAATCCTTCCCGCCCCAGATTGTTTGACAACAGCGAGGGCAAACCTTTCACCGGATCCATGACCATCCGGGCCAGATCCGGCCGGTTCAGCAGCAGCCCCACGGCAATGGGGGAACGGATAAAGTCCGCATAACCATTCAGCCGCATAGGATCATTCAGGGCATGGCCCAGACAGAAAATGGCGCCGTTCCAGAAAATATTTTCTGCAATATTGTCATACATGCTCCGCCCCGGCGCCGTGGCCGAAGGCTTCATATACTCCCCGGAAGGAATGGTGCGGTCAAAAACATCCAGCACCTTCATCAACCGCCGGGATGCCATGTAATACGCCCCCGTAAGGCGGCCGCCACGGTCATGGTCGCCCGCAGAAACAGGATAATCCAGCGGGCCGCGCCGGTTAGAGGCATACACCGGAGCCGCCGCATCCATGATCACCGCCGCCACATGGGCATATTTTTTGTCCAGCGTCAGCGAATAGGCATCCGCCAGACAGGGCAGGATCACATTGCTGAGATGGGCAAATGCCGCACCATAGGCACGGGCTCTCGGGTGAAAACGTTTTTCCGGCTTGTAAAGACCGCCCTTACCGTCATCCGGATAATCTTTATTGGGATAAATGATGCCGTCTTTGCCGGTGACACGGAAGGGATCGCTCCAGCCGTTCCAGGTGACTTTGCCGCCTCTGGGGTCGATATCCAGCCCCAGACCGTACACAATGTCGCACCCCACCGGCGGGATCAAGGCACGGATCTCTGCATCTGTTTTATTCATGAAAGGTTTGATTTTTTCCAGCGCAAACTTCAACAGCCCCTGCAATTCCGGAGAATCCTTCAGGCGGGCACGGGCGGCAGCCATGTTTTCCGGGGTGTAAAAAACGCAGGGGTGGTTTTCCAGCCGCAGATCCGCCAGTACTTGCTTGCTGTCATAGCGGAATTTTGCCGCTTCCAAATCCCCGGGGGTGCTTCTGGGAGCGGCAGCATTTTTCTTTTTCCCCTGCACGGGTCGCAGGATAAGGTAATCCACACCGAACCCTGTTTCACGAGTGCGGAATGAAATGGTTTGCCGGCCGGCTTTCAGGCTGAATACAGCCATGATCACCTCCTTACCCTCCGGATGGATGCCGCAGCTTAACTGTCTTTCTGCAGCATCGTTCAAGGTCCAGAAAACAGAATCACTGCTGCTGTTGGCAGTATAACATTTGCCGATGATCTGATACTGCCCGGCAACAGGCACATCCGCCTCCACTGTCCAGTCCGGCTTCAGATCAGGAGCCGCCGGGCGTGCTTTCGCCGTCATCCGGACGATTTGAGCCCCGGAGGGGTGCTTCCACACTTTTGCCCCGTTGGTCGGGCTTTTGCCGGTTTCCATCTCCACCCTGATCTCCGCAGCGGATACGGCCAAACCACACACTGCCAGCAAACCCCACAACAGCTTTTTTATCATGGTGATCCTCTCATTTGTTACTAACCATTGGGCAAAAATAACCCTTTGGATTACAAATAATACCTGTTTTTAAATTATGCAAGCATCACGATGAAAAAACTGAAAATTTTTCTGACACGGAGCCGCCGCATCACAATCCGCCGGCGGAAAAGGCTGCGAACATCAGCAGACTCAGTACGGTCCTCATTTTTCCTCTCCCTGACTTTTCTTATTCGGCAAACGTACAGTTTTCATGGACATGTATGGCTTCATTTTCCGGGCGATCGAAGACGTTGCCTCGGATGACCAGACCGTCCGTGTTTGCCACTTCGACCGTTCCCATGATGCGGTTGTTTTCTATGCGGATGTTCCGGTAGCGCGTCTGCACCGTTTCCGGGTGCTCGTCATTGACCCGGACCCAGATCGCCCGGCGCGGATGGTCGCCGCGGTTCGCATCCCACATGCAGCGGATCTCGTTGTCGTGGATGTACACATTTTCCGCGCCGCCGCCTTCGCCCCAGCGGCGGAAGGCGCTTGAAATGTAAACGGGGGGCAGGACGCCCGTCATATCGAAACAGCAGTCGGCGATCTCCAGCTTCGTCGTCGCGGCAACGAGGAAGCGCGAACGGCTGTTGACCGCATGGCAGCGGCGGAGGATGACTTCCGGCATGTACGCCATATTCGTGACGTAATCGCCCGTTTTTAGAAGTTCCCGGTCCGTTTCGATCTCCGTGTCGTCGTGGATCGCCATGATCTTCACGCGGCCCTTTTCCGCAAGCGTGGAGCCGTCATAGACGATCAGCGTGTCACCGGTCCGTCCCCAGCGCGGCGGGAACTTTGCCTGCGGTTTGTCGAAGAAGAGCGAGGCTTTTCTCCCGCTGACGGTTTTTGCCCGCAGGGTCTGGGTGTGGGCGTTCAAGGTGTCGTCGCCCAGACCGTCAAATTTGCAGTCCTCGATGAGGAGTTTCCCGCCCAGACCGGTCGTGTGGATCGCGTCCACCACGCAGCTGTAGGGCTGGACCTTCCTGTCCAGAACTTGGAATTCCACGCGGCGGAATGTGAGATTCCGGCAGCGCGGCAGGATCAGAAAGACAAAGCCGCCGTGGTTCGGGATCGTCACGTCTTCGATCAGCGTGCGATCGCAGCTGCGGAACGCGAACGCCGTCGGTCCGTAGCTCCAGTTTTTGACGCAGACGCGCAGTCCCGGATAGAGGAATTTCGACATATTGGGTTCCAACGCGTCTTTTTCGTTCCAGATACGGTAACAGTTGTTCCCCAAGTGTTTATGCGGCGTGTTCACAGGCATGACGGCAGTCGTGGCGACCTCCCGGCCCACGACGCCGTGTCTGCCTTCGGCGTCCACCGTATGCAGCCACCAGTAGCCTAATGGATGTCCATCCTCGCTGAATGCGTTGCCGGTGTTGAACTGCATGTTTTCCGGGATCGGTGCGTAAAAGCGCACATCCACATATTCCGGGGTGACGTTCAGCACTTCGCCGCCGGTGTTGGAGGGTTCCTCTTGTCGGAACGTGAAGCGGCGGAGCGTCAGATCGTCGCAGTCCGTGAAGATGAATCCGTCCGGATTTTCCGGATTGGTGGAATCGAACGCCATCTGCGTACGGTCGCAGTGCAGGACGAACGTCGCGCCGCGGCCGTCGATCGTCAGTCCTTTTCGGCCGCCGATCCGGATGGTCTTGCGCAGAAAATACTCGCCCGGCTCCAGTTTGACGGTGCAGTTTTCCGGCGCATCGGCGAAGATGCGGTTCAGTTCATCGGAACGGTCCTCCCACGGGGCCAGACATTTTACGAAGATCTCGCTCATTTCGCAAACTCCTTCAGTTCATCCTCGTATTCCAGGTTCTGTTTCAAAAGGTCGTCATTCAAGAGATCGTCCTCCTCGTAACGGATCGTTTTGAGTGGGACACCGGTGCAGGGACAGCAGCATTGCCATTTTGGAATAGGATCCACTACTGTCCGGTAAAAATTGCCGGACTTGATTGATAATGTCGGCTCCTGCGTTATATTAAAGGTGCCTAAATCCTTAAAATGAGCGTAGGAGAACCGCTAACGCTTTATTATAGCATCTTTCAGCAGCTTTTCAAGTTCATCCCCCGATATCGTTTCGACAAAAAGGCGGAAGAGACCTCCTGGAACCGCTGCTGCAAGCATTTTTTTCGCGTAGCGGCAGTTTTTGTCCGACCTCTACGCCCCAATCACCGGCAAAGGTTCTCCTGTGCGAGGTCGCCAGCGGCTTGATGACCAACCAAAGCAGCGGCCGCGGGTTCGAGTCCCGCTCGGACTACCATTTTTTTGAGTGTATTTAACTGGAAAGATTGATTTTATTGTCCGGCATCATTTCCCTGGTGGGGCGCGCCGGACAGAAATCATCTCTGATTATTCTGCTGATTGATATATTTTCCCATCCGTAGAAAGCCTATACCGGAGAGGATGGCGGGGATGACCAGAATGCTCCAGAGGAGTGGCGGCATCCCCCGCCATTGAGCGTATGCCAATGCCCCCAACCATGGGCCGACGGCAGTTCCCATGCCTTCCGCCAGACTGCGGGAGGCCATAGTCATCCCCAGTTTTCCGGGTGGAGCGATTTTAGCCAGGGCTGCAAAGAGTGCCGGGAACACGGTCAATTCCCCCAGCGTCAGGATCAGAACGGAACATGCCATGTGCCACGCGTTTGAGCAGAATCCCATAATGGCAAACCCGATGGCAAAAAGCACTGTTCCCAGCAACAATCTCCGTGAGGTCATGACTTTCAATTGATTCAGCAGCATGGTCATGGGCTGCTGACAGAGGATGATGGTAAAGCCGTTGACCGAATAGATGACGCCCAGTGTTTTTCGCAAAATCCCCACATCACTGGTTGCAAAAACAGACATCGTGGAAAAAAGTTGACTTGTCAGCAGGGATAACAGGAAAACGTATGCAATCAATTCCATAAGAATGGTATTTTTCAGCATAACAGAGAACGGGAGTTTTTCTTTTTTTTCGCTGTTTTTCCGTTCCGGTTCCGGGCAGAAGACCCAGCAGACACCCCAGCAGACTGTGCACAATGTTGCTGTGATTCCGAACAGGTAATAAAAGGGAATACTGGAGAGAAAGGAGCCCAGCATCGGCCCGAAAGCCCATCCTACATTGCATCCTACGGAAATGCGTCCGACAGAAATTTCCCGGTTTTCCGGCGAGGTAATATCTACCAGATAGGAATTCGCTGCTACCTGAAATGCCGCACCAACTGCGGCAGAAAGCATCAGTAAGCCTGCAAAAATTTCAAAGGGAGCCTGTAAATATGCAGCCAGAGCCAAACTGCCGAAGACTGCGGCTCTGCCGATCTGGCCAAGTTGCATAATGGGGCGTCTTCCGAATCGGTCTGTTAAATATCCCCAAAGTGGCGGTGCGGCAATGGTGGCAAGCCCCATCAGCGGGAAAATCGTTCCGACTTTTGTCATGGGAATCCCCCGATCCTGATGTAAATAGAGTGGGATAAAGGGATAAATAATGGAATAAGCCAAACAGTTGATTGTCCACGCCGAAGCAATGAAATAAGTAATTCGCGGCGGTTTTTCAGCATTGCATTGATCAGGGGGCATTTCTTTTATCTTTCAAATGAGATTATCCGTCCACATTTCGCACTGGCTGATTACAGTTTCCAGAGCTTCTTCCTGACCTTCCGGCGGATATTTGTATTTTTTCAACAGGCGTTTTACCATTGAGCGCATTTTTGCTCTTGCTGTTTCTTTTTTCTGCCAGTCAACGGTACGGTTGCTCCGGAGCATTTCAGTCAGTTCTTTGGTGATCGCCACCAGCTGATCATTGTCGTAAAAGTCTTTGACTGCCTGCGGTTTGGTCAAGGCGTCATAGAAAGCGATTTCTTCGACGGATAAGCCAAGCTGATTACTGCTGTCAGCGGCAGCGGCGATTTCGGTTGCCATCTTTTTCAGTTCTTCGATTACTTCTTCGTTGGTCAGCATACCGTTGAGGTAAGCGTTCATCGCCCGCTGGAGCTTTTCAGAAAAGAGTTCCGATTTCACCACATTGGTACGACGATAGACCGAAACCTGTTCTGCAATCAGCTTTTTCAGGATTTCAATGGCAACATTCTTTTCCTTCATTTTGGAAATCTCTTCCAGAAACTTCGGATCAAAGAGCGAAAAACCTTCTTTTACGTCTGCAAAAAGGTTGATAACTCCGTCGCTTTTGATACTCTGTTTCAGCAGTTCATTGATCCGTTCGTTGATCTCCTTCAACGAGAAATGCTTGGGATTGCCGGTAATACGGGTAAGCATGGTTCTGACGGCTTCAAAGAAGGCGGCTTCATAACGTTCGTTTTGCGGAACAATGCTGCGACAAAGTGACAACGCCTGCCGAAGCAGCAGACCTTCTTTGATAAAGAGTTCTTTCTTTTTCGGTTCTTTCGGATCGGAAAGGAAGTTCACGCCGCCAATGATAAGTTGGGAACGCTCAAGGTCGGTTCCGTCCATAAAGTTGGCATAATCGAAACCGTGAAAGAGATCCCGGCAAACTTCCAGTTTTTCCTGAAACTTGGGCAGCGCAGCCTTGCCAATATCGGTATCGCCGTAATTACTCTGGTCGCGTTTGGAATAGTCGTTCATCGCCTGTTTCAATGCGCTGGCAATGCCGACATAATCGACCACAAGACCGCCTTCTTTATTTTTGAACACGCGGTTCACACGGGCAATCGCCTGCATGAGATTGTGTCCGGACATGGGCTTATAAACATACATCGTCGCCAGAGATGGGACGTCAAAACCGGTCAGCCACATATCCACAACGATGGCGATTTTCAGCGGATCGTCGTTATCTTTGAATTTCCGGGCAAGCTCATCTTTGCGTGACTTGTTGCCGATGATACTGCGCCATTCTTCGGGATCGTCGTTGCCGGAAGTCATCACAACAGCGATTTTCTCATTCCAAGCGGGACGCATTTCCAGAAGTTTCCGGTAAATATCCATTGCAATCGGGCGGGAGTACGCCACGATCATGGCTTTGCCGGTCAATTCCTGCGCCCGGTAGTTTTCGTAGTG
>JAFTIA010000079.1 GCA_017457105.1 Lentisphaeria bacterium
CTATGAATACTATGAATACTGGGAATACTATAGATGGTCTGTGGTATACTGTGAGCCATGTGCTCCGGAAATTCCATGGTACATGGCTCACACGCTTTCTTGTGCTTACCCCAGTATTCTTAGTATTCCCAGTATTCCCAGGCGGCATTACTCACAGTATCGGCATTGCGCCATGTGCTCTGCCAGCCTTCCGGAGGCTCGAGCGGGCTCTGCCCGCCAGCCGACCACTTCGGAGCGGCACGTTTGCCGCCCCTGCCCGCAGTATCGGCATTGCACATGGTGCCCTGTTTGTTTTCACCTCTGCGGCATCAGGCGGAACGAGTAACTTCCGGCATCTGCTTTCGGGGGAAGATCCCCGGTAAATCCCGGCGGCATCACAAGAGTTGCCTCCGTCCCGAAAGGCACGGTAATGTTCCACAAAAGCGAACCATCCTTCTGCAACTCCCAGCCGGAAACGATTTTGCCGTAAAGGGAATCATATTCAGCGCAGGCGCGGGTGAAAGAGCCGCCCGGTTCCGGGGCAAGGCGGAATTGCCGGAAGCCGCCCTGTTCTCCGGGCAGGATACCGCAAATGGTTTCATAAAACCATTCCCCCACAGCACCGTAAGCGTAGTGGTTGAAGGAATTCATGGAAACCTCTCCAAAACCCTGTTCCGGGGTCCAGGAGTTCCAGCGTTCCCACATGGTGGTGGCGCCGTTGGTCACCGGGAAAAGCCAGCCGGGATAGGTGGTCTGTTCCAGCAAACGATAAGCAAGATCCGTACGGCCGATCCGGGTAAGGACGGGGAGCAGCAGCGGCGTCCCCAGGAACCCCGTGGAAAGGTGGCAATCCCGGGCAACCTCAATATCGTTCACCAGGAAATCCACGGTTTTCCGGTAAGCGTGTTCCGGCACAAGATCAAAATGCAAAGTCATCAGTGCGGCAGTTTGTGTTTTGCAGGAAATTTCCCCGTCGGCGGAAAAGAATTTTTCTGCAAATGTTTTTTCAGCAATGCCGCGCAATTCTTTCATCCGTTCCGCCCGGGCGGTATCCCCGCAAACAGAAGCCATACGGGCAACCAGCTGCATCATTCCGGCAAGATAGGCAGAAGCAATAAGGGTCTTATCTGTCGGGGCATCCAGATTGAGCCAGTCCCCGTAAAACGCATCGGAAACAATGGTGCTGCCGTTGTGCCGTTCGATCTGCCGCAAAAGTGATCTTTCCATATGATCGAGCCAGATCCTGCACACTCTGGTATCGCCGTATTTGCGGAAAAGCTGCCACGGGCAAATGATCCCGGCATCGCCCCAGCCTGCGGAGAAAAAATTTTCTCCGGGCGAAGCCCGCCGGGGAGCGCGGTAGGGATAAGGCGCAAAAGAGGGATACAGTTCATCCTGCCTGCCCAAATTCAAATCCACGATCCATTTGGTGTAAAATTCCGGCGAAAACTTGTTGTAGGCAGCCACATTGGCAAAAACCTGCGTGTCGCCTGTCCAGCCCAGCCGTTCATCCCGTTGGGGGCAGTCTGTGGGGACATCCACAAAATTGGATTCCTGCCCCCGGATGATGTTGCTGAAAAGTTTGTTGACAAGTTCATGGGAAGATTGGAATTTCCCCGTTTCAGCGAGGTCGGAAAAGAGTACAACGGCCTCCATATCCTGCGCCGTCAGTTCCCCGGGCCAGCCGGTCACTTCCAGATAACGGAACCCGTAAAAAGTAAAACGGGGTTCATAGGTTTCCTCTGCCATGCCGCCTTTGGCAAAATAGGTGGTGGTGGCGGCGGCGGAACGGAGATTTTCCGTATAAAGCGTTCCGTCTTCCCGGAGCATTTCCCCGTGGCGGATAATCACTGCACAGCCGGGGGCGGCGTTCCGCAGGATAAACCTTTCCCGCCCGGTGAAGTTGATCCCGAAATCCACTATAAATCTGCCGTCCGGAAGTCTGGTGATGTTTTGAGCCCGGAGTGTCCTCATCCGGCGGACGGGTGCCCCGGCGGTCCAGACCGTCTTTACAGCAGTTTCACAAACCGTTGCGGGCCGGCTAAAGAGATACCCGATACGGCGGTTCACCGTTTCCCCGGCGTAAATATCCGAAAAGATCGTGTCACTGTCCGTAAATGTCCAGGAGTCATCGGTCATGGCAAGGACTTGCCCATCCCCGCGGAGTTCGGCGATCACCATGGGGTATTCGCCCCAGGTGGGCTTGTGACCGTTCCAGAGGCGGGAAATGGTACCGGCATACCAGCCTTCCGCCAGAGAGATCTTCAAAACATTTTCCCCTTTCTGAAGCAGGGAAGAAACATCATACACCTGATACTGCACCCGGCAGTAATAATCGGTCCAGCCGGGGGTGAGGCAGTCTTCTGTCACCGGTTTTCCATTGATCTCTGCCTCATACAGCCCCAATGCAGAAATATAAAGACGGGCGTTGGCGGGAACATCTTCCAGTGTAAATGTTTTGGATGTATCCTGCACCGGGAGGCAGTTGGTTTGAGCCATGGTCCCGGCGATCCACTTTGCTTTCCACGGGGTATCCATCATGCCTGTTTCAAAGCGGGCTTTGCCGCTGGCGGTGTTCCCGGCATCATCTGTTGCCGTGACCTGCCAGGTATAGGCAGTCCGGGGCGCAAGAGGAAGACCCGCGTATTCGATTTGAGTGGTTTCCGGCGTGGAAAGTTTGCCGCTTTCCCAGAGGATCTTCCCTGTAAGGGCTTCCATGACGGTGATCTCCCGGAAACACTGTTTCTTTGCGGTACCGGTCAGAGTATAACAAAACCGTGGAACAGCCTCGTCCATCCCGATGGGATTTTCCTTGTATTCCGTCAGCATCCGTGTGATTTGCAGCATCATAAGATCCTTTCATTGGTTTTGGAAGTTGTCCCGGATAAACAATAGTTTCTCACGAATAAAAATCAAGCTTTTTTTCTTGAAATTCATTTCTGCAATGTTATATTCTTACAAAAAATGGAAATCGAAAAGATCGCTTCCGGGTGGATCGAAACAGAATCCCCTCTTACCTATCACGGCTGGCCCACTTTGTGTAAACTTGCCAACGGCGATTTGCTGGCAGTCGCTTCCGGCGGCCGGGAATCCCACATGTGTCCTTTCGGCAGGATCTATTGTTATTGCTCCACTGATGGCGGTTTTACATGGAGCAAACCGGAAAAACTCTCCTGCGGCCCGCTGGATGAGCGGGATTGCGGCGTTTCTGTTGCAGGGGATGGTTCGGTACTGCTCAATTATTTCACCAGTACGGCATTCACTTCTCTTTATGACTATTTCCAGTACCGCAACGACCCGGCAGTCTGGCCGGAAATGCAGAAAAAAATGCTGGAGGAATTTCTGCATATTGTTGATATTTCTGAAAGCTGGCTGGAAAAAATGAAGGAGATCGATCTGGATGTCCTCGCCCGGGAACACAGTTTCTGGATGCGCCGCTCCACCGATCACGGAAAAACATGGAGCCCGAAATACCGTGTCCCCGTCAACAATGTTCACGGGCCGTCCTTGCTTCAGGATGGAACGCTCCTGTGGGTGGGGAAAGAAAGCTGCAAAGATTTTGTCCGGCAGGCACCTTTCGGGGAAAAAGCCAAAGTATTTACTTCCTGTGACAACGGCCTTACCTGGCAATATCTTTCCAGCCTGCCGGAATGTCCCGGCATGGATCAGAGGGAATTTCACGAGATCCACACCGTACAGACCCGGAGCGGCAGGATCGTTACCCAGATCCGTTACAACAGCAGCCACACCTTGCAGACCGAATCAGAGGACGGCGGCCGCACCTGGAGCAGTTACCGCAAAGTTTTTGACGGTTATCCGCCGCACCTGCTGAATCTGGCGGACGGCAGGCTTCTTGCAGTGTACGGCTGGCGCACAAAACCCTTCGGGATACGCTGCCGGTTCGGGGAGGATCTCCCCGGATGCCCGTGGGGAGAAGAAATCACGCTTACCGATGACGGGGATTCGCTGGATCTCGGGTATCCCTCAACGGTCCAGCTCCCGGACGGCAGTCTGGTAACACTGTGGTATCAATTCCGGAACACGCACCACCTTGCCACGCTCCGCTTTCTGAAGTGGCGTATTGCCTAAAGCGTACAGCGGTAAATAAATGCGGGCGGCAAATTCCGCCAGATAACAGGACTTGTTTCCACATTCCGGAAACGGTCCTGCAAGTGCTTGCGGAACCGCCGCCCTGCCGGGAGCCAGACCCCCTGCACATAGGCAAAAGTCAAAAACTGCCCCCCGGGATGGAGCGCACGACACACACTGTCAAGGATGCCTGTCTGCAATTCTTCCGGGAAAATCGCCCATGGCAGCCCCGCAAGCACCACATCTGCATGATCGATCTTTTTTTCCTGAAGCAATTCCGGCAGACGGAGCGCGTTTTCCTGATAAAGTTCCAGCTCCGGAAAGATGTTCTTGAGATTGCAGCACAATCCCTCATTGATTTCCAGAGCCAGAAACCTGCCGCCGCAAGCCTTTTGCCGCCGCAGGACTTCCCGGGTGAAAACACCGGTACCGGGTCCCAATTCCACCACCGTTTGCGGCACACTGCCGATTCCCGCCATATCTGTAATGGCACAGCTCAACACTCTGGATGAGGCGCAAATCGCCCCCACCTGTGTGGGATGCCGCAGAAAATTCAGGAAAATGGAATGTTTCATCGCTTTCCTTCTGCCGCAGGATAAATTGCCAGCAGCAGTTCATTGTTGACAAAAGTGGTACACCCTTCCGGAAAATATTTTGCATTTTTCCGGAATGTTTTTTCCGGGAAAAGAAGAACGCACTTTGGCCGGTCCGGAGAACGCAAAAATTTCTCAACCTCCCCTGGTGCCATGTACCGGTGGGCAAAACCGTGGGCAATGGGGTAATCCCATTCGCTCTGACTCCATGCAAGGGTCAGATCCGTCCGTTTCCAAGTCCATGCGGCACCGTGCATACAGGCGCGGTGAACGATGACTTTTTCCGCATCCGCCGGAATGTGCTGCTCCAGAACTTTCAAGGCATTGTACGGTGTTTTATCCCCGAAAAACCGGGGGTCAAGACCCCACAAAATACAGAAGATCAACGGCACCTGCCCTGCAAAAAACGCCGTGAGGTTTCTGTTCCACGATTTGTTTCTCTGATACAGAAGCACGATCCCGAAAATCAGTGCCGTCACCCCGGCGGGGATCAAACGCCGGAAAAGTTCCGCCGGGAACGGCAGCGCATCCCGGACAGCTTCCGGAAACGGCAGAAAGCCGATGACCATCCCGCCGATCCCGGCCAGGACAAAAATCACCCCCGCAAAAATCATGATCCCCCGGAAAGAACGGTATTTGCCGCCCAGCCGGAAATATTCTGCAATACCGATCCCGCCCAGTGCGGCAATGGGGATCATACACGGCAGAATGTAGGTCGCCAATTTTCCGCTGCAGGCAGAAAAGAAGAGGAACGGGAAAATAAAGAAACACGCCAGATAACGCATATAGCTCTGCTTGAAAAGTCCTCCCCACTGCCCCCGCAAACCACGGAAAACGCAGGGATACAGAAGCCCGGAAGGCATCACAAGCGGAATCAGCAAAGCAAGGAAATACCACCAGGGTTCACTGTGCTGCCCTATATTGGCACCGGTAAAACGGATCCAGTGCTCTTCCACGACAAAATACCGCCAGAAATCCGGTGCCTGCCGGTGGATGGCAATGCACCACGGTGCCGCCACCGCCAGACATGCCGCCAGCGGGATCCACGGGAGCGTGTAAAAGGCTTTCCAGCGTTTTTCCCAAATCAGGAAAGGTACGATCACCATTGCCGGGATCACCAGAGCAATAAATCCTTTGGTAAGAAAGCCCAATCCGGCAAAGATCCCGGAAGCGGTCAGAAGCACCACCCGGGGCATATCCCACTTTTCCGCCAGACATGCCGGGAGGAACGTCAAAAGACACCCCGCCAGAAAAAGCGTTACCTGTGCATCCAGCACCGCACAGTTCCCCAACGCAAAAACCAGCCCCATATCCAGATACAGCACCCCGCCCATGACGGCAATGCGGTCATTGCGGGTATAACGCCGCAGGAAAAGCACCAGCAGCAGTGCCGTCAGCCCAGTGGCAAGTGCCGGAGGAAAACGCAAGGCAAAATTGTTATACCCGAAAATTTTGAAACTTACCGCCGTCATCTGATAGCCCAGAGCCGGTTTTTCAAAGTAATCCATCCCCGCCAGACGGGGTTTTACCCAGTTGCCGGATTCCACCATTTCCCGGGGGATCTCTGCATAACGGAACTCATCCGGCGTGATCATGGGCCGGAAAGAAAGAGGTGCTATATACATCCCCAGAAAAAGCAGAAAAAGCATCACATAATATTTCATTTTTCAATCTCCGTATTGTATTCCAGGATCGCCAGTCCGGAAGCGCGAAGCACGATCTTCTTCCGTGCAGGCGGCAGTTTGGCGGCCTCTTTTTCCCGAACCAGTATCACAGTATGTTTTCCGGGGGGAACGATCATTTTATCCAGCGGGGCGACGGCGAACCGTTTCCCGGGAACACTGTACCACAGGGTATCTGCCAGTTCCGGCGTGGTAAGAAACAGCACATGGCTGCTTTTGGGGCAGAGTTTCCCGAGCATCTCCGCCGGGGCGTGCTGTACCGAAATCCGGGCAGGGAGAAGTGCAGGGAGCCCGCACAGAAAAAAGGCGGACCCAAGAGCGATATAACAGCATTTCCCCACCAGCCGGGATTCCCGGCGTGCCATGTGGAACCACACCAGAAGCATCAGAATGGCAAAAATACTCATGACCATACTGGACGGCAGCGGAAAAGGTTTGATTTTGCCCAGCCGGACCAGAAAATACCCCACTGCCAGCATCACGCCGCACATGGCAAAAAGTTTCAGCCAGTGGAAAATAAGTTTATTGAAGCGTGTCATTTCCGGCTGTTTGCCGGCGTATTCCTGAAGTGCCATGGCGCACAGAATGGCGAGGAAAGGCATCATTGCCGTCCATTCCCGCAGAAAAAGAAGTGCCGCCAACCCGGCAGCGATCCCGGCAGCTGCCATACGGGGAACAATATTTTTGAAATCGATCCCGGGGCCGTCAGAAGTGCGTTTCAGCCCGCCATCCAGCAGGACAGGGAGAAAGAGAAGCCACGGGCAAAGTCCCAGAAGATACCAGCCGTAAAAAGACCATTGAAATGCGGTCGGCGGCATTTGCATCACAGCATACCCTGTCAATACCGCCCCGGCGGCGGCACCGATGACTGCTGTAAACTTTTTACGGGTCACAAGGTCGCACAACGAAGTGATGAAAAGGGTCAGCCCCAGCGTAAAATAGGCAGTTCTGTCAGCGGCAGTTCCGGCGGCAAAAACGATCCCGGATGCCAGATAGATGCAGACAGCGATCATGCCGGTCACCCGGTCCCGGGTACGCATAAAAAGATACAAAACGCCCGCCGTCAGCAGCGTTGCCGCCGCCGAACCGAACCGGACCTGAAAAGGCGCATGATACCCGGTCCAGGCAGCAAAAGGATATTCCAGATCAAACATGGGCCGCTGCCACAAGCCCCCCAGATAAAACAATGTCAACAGGGCAAACGGAGCCCAGATATACTCAAAAGGATGTCCCGATTTTTTCACAATAATGCCTCTGCAACAGATACTTTGCTATATAAGGGTAATATACAGCAAAAGGGGATTTTGTCAAGAAAAGCACAGGGGGGAAGTGGCTGGCAGAGCACATTGCGCAATGCACAGGGTGCGGGCAAGGGAATACGGACGAATACGGACGAATACGGACTGATACGGACATGGTACAGGGTGCAGTGAGGGCCATGTGCTTGGGAATTTCCGGAGCGCAGGGCACACACTGCACCCTGTGCTGCTTGCCCTCCGAAGCCTCCGGCGAAGGAGGGTCCGTACAAGTCCGTACAAGTCCGTACAAGTCCGTATTCCCTTGCCCGCAGTATCGGCCCTGCACAATGCGCTTTGCCAGCCAGAGGGAATGCGCTATGTTCTTTGGAGAACGCACAGCACATGGCGCACGGGGGGAAACCTCACTTTTCCCCCCGTGTACCCCCCTTTCGCCCCGTGTGTTGTATAGAGGCCTGCGGCACGCAATGCGGCTCTTTAAGTTACCGCGCTCGTACCGTTTCCCGCCCCGGCGGGAAGCGGTACGGCTTAGTGCTCGGTGCCACTCGGCAGCCCCCAATATTTTGGGGGCTGTCGCTGCACCGCTGTGCAGCGATTCCCTCCCTAGGCCCCTGCGCGCTCGGCACCGAAGGGCCTCGCCCCGTGTGTTAGAGTTGCACAAGGATGTTTACCGAATCAGTCACGATCCCAGAGATTGTTTGCATCCCCAACAATGTTCTGATTGAAAGGATAAGAAGTAAAAGGATTCAAGTTGTTGATATTTCCGGCATAGCTTACATGACCATCTGCCCAAATGATGTTACAGCCGCCGGAATGACGGGGACCGGGCTGACCATCCGTACCGCTGCTGCGGTAGGTGGAGGCACAAATGTAACTGCCTTTGCGGAGATTGTCCCCCACGGGACCGGACACGGAATCCACATGGGTAATGGTCTGGCTGGGCTGTTTGATCTGGGTGATCTTGGCAGGAAGATAATTTTTATTCACACCACGGACGTTGCTCGCTCCGCCGATATAGTGCCAGTTATACCCGTAACTCCCTGATCCGTAAGTAATCGTATAGGAAGTTGTTTCTTTCATAAAACGGTTGACAACAGCAATATCCGCACGGTCACGCTGGGCGGGACAGTGGAGAATTGCAGGAGATGTCATATATTTCCCGAGAAAAAGAGTCCCGATCCAGTTTTGTGCAGGAGTGCTGTAATTGTGATGCCGTGGGAAAAGGTCATCCCCTTCCGAAACATAGGTCAAAACTGCCTGCATGACCTGTTTCATGTTGGAAGAACAGCTGGCTGTATGGGCTTTATCCCGTGCCTGATTCAGCGCCGGAAGCAGCATGGCCGCCAGAATGGCAATGATAGCGATAACAACAAGCAACTCGATCAGCGTAAACGAACGACGCATAATATGCGTTCTGTTAACCATTTTTGAGCTCAACATCTTTTTTTCTCCCTCGTTTTTTCTGAATTTCAGATCATTCTAAACTCAGCGAACTTAACAGAACGCATATGATGCGATCTGCTCAACTCTGTTTCATCTCTGAATATATCTTCAGTCGCGATCCCAGTAGTTTTCTGCATGTCCTTTGGAAGTACCATTGGCAAAAGGTGCAGACAGGAAGGGATTGTAATCATTCACATTCCCGGCATAGCTTGTGTGACCGTCGATCCACAGAATATTCGTGCCGCCGCTGTGGCGGGCATCCGGCTGACCGTCCGTCCCCACATCACGGAATGCGGAACGGGTCATAAAACGCCCTTCATTCGGCAATGCGGGACTGCAAACTGCATCCACCAGCAGAATCGTGGCAGAAGGTTGTTTGATCTGGCTGAGCTTGGCCGTGCGGAAATCCCCCCACGTATAAGCAAAACTGCCTGCAATGTAATAAAACCCGACCCCGTAACCGATCTCACCGACACTGTTGCAGGATTTGGGATCGTTTTTGAATTTATTCACATCATAAGGCCGGGTAAAAGTTTTGAGCGAATCACAGTAAAAAACTTTGCCGGAGGAAACATAGTCCAACCGCGTCAGCAGACAATTCCAGCCCAGAGCCACACCATTAACATAATTGTTGGTATAGCAGAAATAAAAATCCTGATTATCCGTTAAATACATCCCGATCCCATGCCCCAACTGCTTCTGGTTCGATATGCAGCTGGAGGTGTAAGCCTTTTCCCGTGCCTGATTCAATGCCGGAAGCAGCATGGCTGCCAGAATGGCAATAATAGCGATCACAACAAGAAGTTCAATCAGGGTAAATTTCTTTTTCATGATAAAATCATTCCTTTACAGATAAAATTACTCACGATCCCAAAAATTCTCTGCATGGCCGCGGGTCCCGCCGTTGGCAAAGGGATAAGAGAGGAAGGGGTTGTATGCCTGAACATTGCCGGCATAACTTGCATGACCGTCCACCCAGGAAATATTGCAGCCGCCGGAATGACGGGGATGGGGCTGACCGTCCGTGCCGGTATCACGGAACTTAGCTGCGCAGTAAGAATTTCCCTGCTCCGGCAATGCCGGACTGCACACGGTATCCACCGTCTGAATGGTGGCGGAAGGCTGTTTGATCTGGGTGAGTTTGGCGGTAGTGGTATCGCCCCATTTATGTCCGTAACTGGTTCCCAGGTAATAAAGATTGTAACCGATGGAAAATTCGCCGAAAGTTTTATAATTTTTCGGGTTAGCCAGAAAGTTTTTCGGGTTGTTGAGTTGATAACGATGGGATTTGCAGAACAGAATGGTAACCGTTGTCATATACCCGCCCTGTACCAGCAAACCACTCCAGAGAGCCTTGTCTGCGGTCACGCTGGAAAGATTGTGATACGGCGGCATAAAGTCATTGCTGTCAGCCGCATACAACCCAAGCATCTGGGCTATCTGTTTCTGGTTGGAAATACAGCTTGCCGCATTTGCCTTTTCCCGGGCACTGTTCAGTGCAGGAAGCAACATAGCTGCCAGAATAGCGATAATAGCGATCACAACGAGCAATTCGATCAATGTAAACGAACGACGCATAATATGCGTTCTGTTAACCATTTTTGTACTCAACAACATTTTTTCTCCTTATTTTTATCTGAATTTCAGATCATTCTGACCTCAACGAACTTAACAGAACGCATATTATGCGACCTGCAAAAAGTAAATCGTACCTAATTATAGCAAAATTTTTGCAAAAAGACAAGTCTTATTTGAAAAAATCTGAAATTTTCAGTCAACTGTGTGCCGAAAAGACCGGAATCCGGGAAAATTTCCGAAAAAAGCACCTTCTTTTTTCCATTCCCGGAACCGGTCTTTGCAGGATCAATACACAGTTTTCCGCAGATAAATTCCACAGATCCTGCGGGTCAGCAAAAATTATTTCGGCAGTTTGCCATTCACTTTCGTATTTTTGAACTGCTCCGGTTTGTGGGCAAGTTTCACCGGCCCGTTGCAGGTGAACTTTTTCACATTCAGCGTTTTCGTAAAAATATACGGCTGTTCGGATTCCGGATTTTTGTTCTGCCGGTCAAAGTCCCCGAAGACCGCAAGAAATTTGGATCTCTTGACTTTGGACATATCCACTTCCAAGCCGTCAATGGTAATGGTTTCGGGCATCATGCAGGGATAACCGAAATCATGCTGCGGTGTGGCAGGGCCGCCGAAAAGACAGAGATTATACGCATTCCCGGGAACAAATTTGCAGTTCCGGATAATGAAATCTCCGTTCCACATGGCACCGTAGTCCGCCCGGAAATTGATCAGGCGCGATCCGTAAGAAACACTGTTTTCCACCAGAAATGTGCCGAAACCGATGGCGTTGATCCCCTGATACCCCAGCTGGGAATTGCGGATAATGGCGTTGGTCACCCCCTGATGAGCATCAAAACGGGAAACTTTGCAGCCATCCAGCAAAACACTCTTGCAGAAGTTGGTCCCCATGACCCCCCAGTAAACAGGATCCATAAAGTCGTTGATCTGAACAACATTGATATAATTGATCTTCACGGCATTATTGCCGGAAATATCATATGTCCCGGTGGTTTTGCGTTTTTTCTGCCCGGGAATGGGATAACTGTAAACCTTACGGCCGGTCACCTTGCAGTCTTTGAAGGTCACCTCGGCACATTTGCCGACATTCAGGAATCCGGTATAGGGCCAGCTGTCGATCCCTTCCGGCTCGATCACACGGTGGATCACACCTTGGATCAATGTATTGGAACGGGTCACCGCAATGCCCCGGCCGAAATAAACATGTTTGCCTTTCCGGTTATTGGTATATGTGGTGAAATCGCCGCCTTTTACGGTAAGAAGTTTTTCATCCACAGGGAAAACAGTGGCTTTGGAGATGGTTTTGTAATCCCAGATCACCGGAGTCGCCGGATCGATGTCCCCGTTTTTGTTAACCAGAATAGTTTCCCCCTGGTCGCTCCCCTTATTGGCATTAGCCCCATAACGGATATAACGCTTTGTGGTTTTATCCACTACCAGAATGAGCGCGCGGCCGGGCAGCTTGATGCCGACATTTTTCTGACCCCGTTTCAGAGGTTTCAAATCTTTTATATCATATTCCTTCCTGGAACTTTGCACATGAAAAAGTGCTTTCCGGAAATTGGGCAGATTTTCCGCCAGGTCATTCACAATAAACTTTGCTTTTCCCCAATCCACATCGGTTTTGATGACAACCGGTGCGGGACCGTCTTCCAGAAGATAAACAGCGTTATCATCCGCCTTCACCGGCAAACCGTGTTTATTGGCGTATTCATGAGCCTTGAAGATCGCTTCAAGATCGTTGGTTTTACCGTCGCCCTTTGCACCGAAGTCCCGGTAATACACCACCTTTTTTTCCGCAGCAGACACGGAAAATGCCAGCAGCAGAGCCGCACACACAGAAATCACATGTTTGAACATATCTTTTCTCCCTTATATTGGTTGTTTTTTATCATAAAAAGCTTCCGGAAATGACGGAAATAAGACGGTCACGGTGCATTTTCATCTTTTCTTCCGTATCCGCTTCCACCATCAAGCGCAACAGAGGTTCCGTATTGGAGGAACGCACATTGAAACGCCAATCACCGTATTCTCCGGAAATTCCATCCAATTCAAACAGTTCTCCATCAACAGAATATATATCTTTTATTTTTTGCAGAACTGCAGAGATGTCATGGACTTCAAAATTCAGTTCTCCAGTGGAGAAATAGCGCCGCAAAGGTTCCGTCAATTCTCCGGCACTTTTTCCGGACCGGCAAAGGAGGTTGGCAAACTTCACCAGTGCCAGCGCCTGACTTTCCGCACAGAAATTTTCCCGGAAATAGTAGTGTCCGGAAAGTTCCCCTGCAAAAGCCGCTCCCGTTTCCCGCATTTTTTTCTTGATAAAAGAGTGTCCCACCGGCGTCATCACCGGTGTACCGCCATGTTCAGAAATATACTCCGGCACCGCATGGCTGCTGCGGAGATCATACAAGATCACCGCCGGTCCCGTATCTTTCAAAATATCCGATGCGATCAATGCCGTAAAAAGATCCATGGAAATGATTTCACCGCGATCATCCACAAACCCGCACCGGTCCGCATCCCCGTCAAAAGCGATCCCGAAATCCGCTCCCGTTTCCAGAACCTTTGCCTGAAGATCCTGCAATGTTTCAAAGTTCAGCGGATTGGCTTCGTGATTCGGAAAGCTGCCGTCCGGTTCTTCATACATGGGGATCAAATCAAACAGATCCCGGACACCGGCAATCTCCCATCTGCCCATACCGTTGCCGAAATCACAGACAACTTTCGGCTTTTTACCGTCAAATTTTGCAAAGTGACGGATAAATCTGCCGTATTCCTCCGTCATATCCATCTGACGGATACTTCCGCAGACTGCGGAATCCTTGTACTGATCCAGAAGAAAAGATTGTTCTATCTCCTTCAATCCATTGGATCTACTGATGGGAAAAGCATCTTTTAAACACAATTTTAATCCATTCCAGCAGCCCGGATTGTGGCTGGCAGTGATCATTACACCGCCATCGGCCTTTAACGTGCCGACACTGTAATACAAGATGGGTGTGGAGCATGATCCGATATCCGTAACATCCACTCCGGAAACAGTCAACCCGCAGACCAGCCCCTCAAACAACTCTGTGGAAGAATCCCGCATATCCCTGCCGACAACAGCATGGCGTATACCGGTAACAGCGGCAAATGCCCTGCCCACCTTTTCCGCAACTGCACCGTTGATCTTCTCCGGATACAGTCCCCGGATATCGTATGCCTTAAAAATACCAGCCATGATTCTTTCACAGAAAAAAAGGAGAGAACACCGGGAATTTCCCGAAGTTCTCCCCCTTACAGATTCAGGAATGAGGCTTAGCGAACCACATTACCCGAAACATTGATGCTGCGGTTCACAAAAATGATACCGAATTCGCTGAACTGGGAAGCCATGTCCAGAACCTTCTTGCCGCCAAGCTTTGCAGCTTCAGCCGCAACGACCGGAGCAACAGCTTCCGCATTGACAGTGTCCTTCAGAACAGCAATGCTGCCGATAGAGCTGGTATCGCCGGACAACAGCGGAATGCTGAAGAGGTAGATACCCCAGTTCTGCACATTCACATGAGCAACAGTCTTGCCGGAATTGGCAATGCTCTGCTTATTCAGGTCAGCACCCTTGACCGTTTCCACGCTGACACAGCCGGCGAACAACACCGCCGCCACAGCCAGAGACAGACTCAAAATCATCTTTTTCATATGTTTTGCCTCCTATACTATCGTTAGCGGACTGCGTTGCCGGAAACCGTGGCGGTCTTCCAGTAGAACAACAACGGAATCGGACCCGTGCCGCTGCTGGTCTTGGTGGAAACCAGATCGATCACGCGGGTGGCACCCAGTTCCTGAGCCTTGCGGGTGACCATACGGGTGGCCGCCGTCACGTTGGCAGTATCTTCATTAAGCACAGCAATGCTGCCGGGTGCTTTTTCGGAACCCACAAAGAGCGGGATCCAAAGGAAATAGTACCCTGCAGTGGTTGCGGAAATGTGAGCAACCGTGTTCCCGGACTGCGTCAGGCTCTGACCGGACAATTTGCTGGTTCCGACTGCCTGCAAGGAGGAGCAACCGGCAAACAGCGCCGCAACCCCAACCAATGCACACATGAGCATCAGTTTCTTCATCGTTTTAATCCTTTCTTTTTTTGCTCCGGACCTTCCGGAGCTTTTTCCTGAACCTATTTTAGCACAAACAAAACTATTTTACAAGCGATTTTTTAAAAAAAATTCAGTTTTTTTTGAAGGCGGGTAGCACCCATCTCCGCTACGCTACGCCGTGGCAAGCCCGCTGGCATGTGGTCGGGCGGCAAACGTGCCGCTCCGAAGTGGTCGGCTGTCGCCCTGACGGGCTCTCGAGCCTCCGGAAGGCTGGCAGAGCACATGGCGCAGAGCCGATACTGCGGGCAAGGGAATACGGACTTGTACGGACTTGTACGGACTTGTACGGACCCTCCTTCGCCGGAGGCTTCGGAGGGCAAGCAGCACAGGGTGCAGTGAGAGCCATGCGCTCCGGAATTTTTAAAGCACATGGCGCACACGCATCTTGTGCCAATCGTCCGACAAGTCCGACCGGTCCGACCGGTCCGACATTCTTTGCTCCCACCCTGTGCATTGCGCCATGCGCTTTGCCAGCCAACAGAACACACAGCCCTGTGCTATCGAAATTCCAAAGCGCATGGCACACAGGCTGCCATAGA
>JAFTIA010000080.1 GCA_017457105.1 Lentisphaeria bacterium
GCTCCGGCAGCTCCCAAAGTCAATGCCCCTGCTGTTCCCAAGGTGAACGCTCCGGCAGCTCCCAAAGTCAATGCTCCGGCGGTTCCCAAGGTGAACGCTCCGGCGGTTCCCAAAGTCAATGCTCCTGCAGTTCCCAAAGTCAATGCTCCTGCAGTTCCCAAAGTCAATGCTCCTGCAGTTCCCAAGGTGAACGCTCCGGCGGCTCCCAAGACTGAACCTGCAAAACAGGAAGCCAAACCGGATGCAAAAGCGGGAGGCTTGAAAATACAGAAAAAGGAGGAAGCCAATTCCGAATCCGGTGCGCCGCCGATCGTCCAGCAGTTGCAGGAAGATCAAAAGAAAAAGAAAAAATGGCCGATCCCCAAATGGGTAACAATGACATGTGCCGGGGTCGTTGGCGTTGTTGCACTGACTGTCATTGTTTTGGCAATACTGATCTATTTCCGGAAGATGCCGGCATTCCTGTTGCCGGTGGAAAAACAAATATTCACGATGATGAATCTTTCCGAGCAGGACGGCAAACTTGTTCGCGGAACCCCGGAGACTCCGGCATCTCAAGTGGCAGCAGCACAGCCGAAAAAGGCGGCAGCACCTCAACCGCCTCCGCCCCCGCCCAAGCCGAAAACAAGACCGGATTTTGTGCAAAATGTTCAGGCCTTGCGTCAATTGGCCGCGCAGGGCGATGTGGAGAAATTCCTTGCCGGAACAGATGAATTTATGCTGAAATATCCGACGAATCAAACTCCGGAAGAAAAAACAATGCGTCTGGCTCTGCTGCAGGATTACGGACCCAACGATGAAATACTCCGGATCAATGAATACCGGAATCAGGCAAGAGCCAAGCGGGAAGCCGCCATTCTGAAAGCCGCAGAAGCTGCAGAAAAACAGGCTGAAGCAGAGCGGAAACGCAAAGAGGAAGCCGAGCGTATTGCCGCTGAACAAAAGGTAAACATGGAAAAAGCAGTACGGGATGCCGCGGCAGACAAAGCCGCTGAACTGGCAAAAATCCAGCCTCGCATTGATGCGTATGTAAATCAGAAGAATAATGAACGCAAGGCTTTAGCCGGGGCGTTTTTCACAGAATTGGGCAACCCCGCCTCCACCCGGTGGAAAGAATGTTATACGGCAGCAATAACAGCCGGAACACTCCCGCCGGATGTTCAGCCCGCAGAAAAAAGTGCGGCACAGCAAACCGCAGCCTTTGCCCGGTCCCTGCTCTCGGATTTTCTCCTTGCAGGTTCTCTGAAAAAAGCCATTGCTGATCCGGCAATACTGAATGCGATTCAATTGGAAGTCAGCCAGCAGTTGACCCGGCTTGAACGCTTTGAAAAGCCTCACCGTGCCATTGTCTGCAATAAACTGACAGATAAAGTATTCCAGCTGGATCTGCGCCGCAAACGCTCCAGAAATGCCGTGCTGTCCAGAATGCTGGGCAACAAACAGATTGCCGCAATTTACACCCAAATCCCGGCGGCACGGCGGATGGCAATGCTTTCCGAACATCTGGATCTCCTCCTGGAAGATTATGAACACCTGCTGAAAACAGCGGCACCGGCACGCAAACAATTTTTCTCCAGACTTCTGGAAGAATATTTTGCAGACCGGATGCAAAATGGCTCTGCGGAAGAAAAAGCCGCCCTCGAAAAAGCGCACAGTCTGCTGCCGGAATTTCGCAAGGCGGCAGGAAAATGAGTTCACGCCGCGCTCAATTCCGCCCCTGCATTGACCTGCATGACGGGCAGGTCAAGCAAATTGTCGGCAGTACATTGCAAGATGCCGGAGCGGGTCCGGCAACCAACTTTATCTCGGATCGCACGCCGGGATATTATGCAGAGTTGTACCGTGACTTGAAACTTCCGGGCGGTCATGTCATTCAGTTGGGCAAAGGCAATGAAGCCGCAGCCAGAGAAGCTCTGGCGGCATGGCCCGGAGGGTTGCAGATCGGCGGCGGGGTCCATCCGGATAACGCAATCTCGTGGCTGGATGCCGGAGCCTCACATGTTATTGTGACCAGTTATATTTTTGAGGCTGGCGAAATCCATTGGGATCGCTTGAATACTCTTCATCAGTGTGTTGGCTCCAGCCGGTTGGTTCTGGATTTGAGCTGCCGGAAACGGAATGGCAGATATTTTATTGTTACAGATCGCTGGCAGAATTTTA
This sequence comes from Lentisphaeria bacterium, assembly GCA_017457105.1. Lineage (GTDB taxonomy): Bacteria > Verrucomicrobiota > Lentisphaeria > Victivallales > Victivallaceae > UBA1776. The sequence goes on from JAFTIA010000080.1 coordinate 2,161, forward strand.
CAGAATGGGAACTTTCTGCAGAAACACTGGAAAAACTCTCCCATTTTGCGGCAGAATTTCTGATCCACGCAGTGGATGTGGAAGGAAAACAACAGGGGATTGACCTTGAACTTTTGGAACTCCTTGCACAAAATTCGCCGATTGACTGCGTATATGCAGGCGGCATTGCCTCCCTTGAAGATATTGCCATTATTGAGCAGTATGGTCAGGGTCGCATCCATTATACCATTGGTTCTGCGTTGGATATTTTCGGAGGGAAATTGCCCCTTGCCGATGTTATGACCCGTAATCAAGATCACCGTACGGAAAAAAGATCATGAAATTTATTTATTTGGACAAAGAGGGGAATCAGGTTGGCCCGGTAGATGAATCTGTCGTTGTGCAGGGGATTCTGGATGGAGATTTGAATGCAGAAACGCCGATCCGCAATGCGCTGCTCCGGGGTTTTCGCACCATGGGAGAATTTGACTGTTTTGCGGAAGCTCTGGCACAAGCCGCCCCTGCCCCGGAAAAAAACACAGAAGAATTTAAAGGGAAATGCTCCGATTGGCGCTATCTCCGCCAGATCGCCCAACAAAAATTTCAAGAGGATCAAAACCGGACGATTTCTGCCAAACTTTATGCGGCTGATGCAAAAGTACTGCGCCGGGTTCTGGCGATGCTGATGGATGCAGTCATACTTATGCCGGTGCTTTTGTTGATTTTTCTTCCCGCAATGACAACTTTGCAAAATCAGGGCGAACAGGACATGCCGGAACTTGCCCGCCAGAAGAAAGCGCATGAAATCAGGCTGTTCACCTCCCGTCAGGAAGTGGATTGGGAAAAGCAGACTGCACTTACAGTTGATGCAAAAGCGGCACTGGAGGAGGCAAGTCAGGCAGAAAAAGAAAAAAAGAAACACTCCGTCAATCGGGCAGCGATCAATAAACTGCTTCCCGGTACGCTGCGAAAGCTGGATAATGCTTATTTGAAACACAATCAACGCATTGAAGCAGCCAATGCGGAAACCTCTGCTCAGCCTGCTCAAGAAAAAACAAAAACACAGGAAGTGGAAAAAACGGAGCCTGCCAATCAGGAATTGGCTGATTATGAAGCCTCGAAAAAAGTTAAAAAGAAGAAAAAAGTCAAACGGATGATTGCCGCCGCTTACAAATCCATTCCGGAGAAAGACCGGCCCCAGGTCCTTTTAAGCAATATGCCCGGCGGGGATGCGGTGTCTGCCCTTCTTCCCTCTATGGTCATGCAGTGGGAAGACCGTTTTTATGCCGATGGGTTCAGCAGTAACTCGGCGATGGCCCCGCCGGAATCCTCCAATCAATATGCATTGCGGGATTTGCTCATTACCGGATATGCAGAAGATGGCGACACCATTCTTTTGCGGACAGGCGGAGATATCCGGCGGCTTACTTACGAAGAATTGACGAATCATTTTGCCACCTCCCTGAAGCTGGCGGCACTTGTCCTGCTGTTGTATTACACACTGGCCTTTTCCATCTTTGCCCAAACGGTGGGCATGTGGTTCTGGGGGATATTCCTGACCCGGAAAGAATTGGCGGAAGTTCTTCCGTTACGAGCCTTGCTTTATGCCGCAACCATGCTGTTTTTCGGAATCCTGATGATCCCGATGGTACTGATCACCAAACGGTCGCTGGCGGACTGGATCTGCGGAGTCCGTCAGGTGGGTGTCGGCAGTGTATCCAAAGCATCCTAACAACCTTCAACATAAAGGATTTTTATCATGGCAAACAAAGCAATTTCCAATGAATCGTTGGGAATCAGTTCCGGCAAAAAAGCGTTCCGCGGTAAAAAGACCCGTATCGGGATCATTGGCTGCGGCGGGATCTGTCAGACCCACATGAAAGCCTATCAGGAAATTCCGGAAGCTGAAATCGTTGCCTGTTGTGATATTCTGCCGGAACGGCTGGAGAACATGAAGGAAAAATGGGGCATTTCCAAAGGCTACACCGATTGGAAAGAAATGCTCAAAAAAGAAAAACTTGATGCCGTGGATATTTGTACCCCGAATGGGGTGCATTGCGCCCCCGCAGTGGATGCGGCCAAAGCCGGATGCCATGTCATGGTGGAAAAACCCATGGCAATGAATCCGGCTGAATGCAAAAAAATGATTGATGCCGCAGACAAAGCAGGTGTCAAACTGGCAGTAGGGTTCCAGAACCGGTATCATGACCGGACCCAGTATCTCAAACGCGCCAAAGATGCCGGAAAATTCGGCAATATCATGTTTGTCAAAGTGCAGGCTTTGCGCCGCCGCGGCATTCCGAACTGGGGTGTTTTCGGCCAGAAGGCTTTGCAGGGCGGCGGCCCGATGATCGATATCGGGGTCCACATGGTGGAAGCCAGCCATCACTTTATGGGGGAACCCAAACCGGTTGCGGCGACCGGGATGACCTGGACCTATCTCGGGGACAAGCCCAGCGAAGTCGTCTGTCCGTGGCCGGGATGGGATTTCAAAACCTACACGGTGGAAGATCTTGCCATCGGCCATATCCGCTTTGAAAACGGAGCCGTAATGCAAATCGAATCCTCCTTTGCTGCCCATATCAAAGAAAATAAATTCACCTTTACGGTCATGGGTGACAAAGCCGGCGGCAGCTGGGATCCGGCGGAAATGTTTACCGACCTGGATGGAACCATGGTCAATCTTTCCCCGAATTTCCTGCCGGATTGCGATTTCGGCAAGCTCTTTGTGATCAAGCTCCAGAACTGGATCGATGCCATCCGTAAAGGCACTCCTTTGACCGCGCCCGGCACGGAAGGCTTGATGGTTCAGAAGATTCTGGACGGCATTTACCGCTCTGCCGCGGCAGGCGGTAAAGAGGTCAAAATCGACTGATCTTGAAAACATTGCAAAAAATACCGAAAAAAAGTGGATTTCCCCCTTGCATTTTCAAGGGGGGACACTTATATTGAAGCAAGGTATTTTTTTATAAATGAGAATAAGAATGTCCCGGAGGAATTTTTATGATGAAGTGTAAGCGTGTTTTTGCAGTGGTCGGTTTGTTTGCGGCACTGTTTTTCTGCGGCGGCACCTTGTCTGCGGTGGAAACGGAAGATGTGAATTCCCAGGTTCTGGAACGCCCGATCCTTGATCAGATGGGCGAAAAACTTGGTCGCGGCGTGGCCAATGTTGCATTCGGGCCTCTGGAAATCCTGATCCAGCCCTACGATGTAGCGCAGGACAAGGGAGCAATTGCGTCACTGACCTACGGGGTTTTCCGTGGAATTTTCTTTGTGGTTGCCCGGGAAATTCTCGGCGTGGTGGACATTGCCACCTTCTTCATGCCGCTGCCCGGAGCCACCTGGGATCCCAATGATGCAGGTTGGGGCTACGGTCCTTACATGCGCCCGGCGTGGGTTGTGGATGTGGAACATAATGCGTTCAACTTCTTTTTTGACGAACAGGCTATCGTAGTCACAGAGTAAACAAAGTTGAACTGCAGAAAGCCCGGGATAACCGGGCTTTTTGTTATAAACAAAGCCTCTTACTCCGGAATCGGAGCCGGAATCATGCGTAATACAGTATTCATCGTCAGTCTGGGATGCCCCAAAAATCTTGTTGATACAGAAGTCATGGCGGGACTTTTGCTCACCAACGGCTTTATGCTGGCAGAAGAACCGGCGCAGGCGGATCTTTATTTGATCAATACCTGCGCGTTTCTGCCGGAAGCAAGAGAAGAGGCGTATGAAAATATTCGGGAAGCCATCCGTTGGAAAAAGAAACGGAAATCCGGCAGACGGATCGTTGTCACCGGGTGTCTTTCCCAGAAAATTTCACTGGATGAACTGTATAAATCCTATCCGGAAGTGGATATTTTCCTTCCGGTGGATGCTATCGGGAAACTGGCGGAGATTTTGCAGGGAGCGACGGTCCCACACTGTTCCGGAAGCCCCACCTTCCTGGCGGACGAAACCATGCCCCGGCTTCTTCTGACGATGCCCCATGTGGCATTTCTTAAAATTGCAGACGGCTGTAATAACTGCTGCGCCTACTGCTCCATCCCGGGGATCCGGGGACATTTGCGGTGCAGAACACAGGAATCCATCCTCAAAGAAGCCCGGGATTTGGTGGATGGCGGCGCAAAGGAACTGGTTCTCATTGCACAGGATATCACAGCGTACGATCAACCGGGCGGCTTGGGGGCCTTGCTTCGCAAACTGAATGATGTTCATGGAGATTTCCGCATCCGCCTTCTTTACACGCACCCGGCCCATTACACAGATGATTTTATAACCGCTATGGCGGAATGCAAAAAAGTTATTTCTTATCTGGATATTCCGCTGCAGCATATTTCCGACCGGATTTTAAAGGCGCAATTCCGTCGGGTCACTACTGCGGAAACCCGGGCGTTGCTGAAAAAATTACGCACAACCATTCCGGATCTTGTTTTACGAACAACTTTCATTACCGGACTGCCCGGGGAAACTGAAGCGGAATTTGAAGAATTGAAAGACTTTATCCGGGAACAGCGTTTTGAGCGTTGCGGCGTTTTTGCTTATTCGCCGGAACCGGATACCCCGGCGGCCAATTATCCGGATCAGATCCCGTATGAAATTGCCCGGACCCGGGCGGATGAATTGCTGGAACTTCAGCAGTCCATTATGTTGGAACGCAACCGGGAATGGATCGGTAAAAAAGACAGAGTCTTGATCGATCAGCTTTTTGAAGAAGGTGCATGCGGCCGAGGTTCTTTGGATGCGCCTGAAATTGACAATCAGGTTTGGGTAACGGCCCCCTATCCTCTGGAAGTTGGACAGTTTTATGATATTATATATACAGAAGCAGATGAATTTGAATTACATGGAGAAATACAATGAATATTCCTAATTTATTGACGGTATTGCGTGTTGTCATGGTCATGGTCTTTGTCCTTTTGGCAGCCAATGCGGGGCCTGTCTTTTTTCAGACACCCGGTTCCATGCCGGACAAAATTTATGCCATCCGTCTTGTAGCCTATATTCTGGCGATTTTTGCAGGAGCCACCGACCTGCTGGACGGCTATCTGGCTCGCAAATGGAATCAGGTGACGGATTTCGGGGCTCTGATGGATCCATTGGCGGACAAAATCTTTATTACGGCAACCATGATGATGGCTGTGGAGTATCATCTGATGCATGCTTGGATCGTAGTGCTGGTCATCAGCCGGGAATTTATGGTGACCGGACTGCGAACCATGGCAGCAAAGCGGGGGATCGTTATTTCTGCAGACCGTTGGGGAAAACTGAAAACAGCTCTCCAAATGATCATGCTGGCTCTTGCAGGGGCCTCCTGGGTCGGCTGGTATGATCTCCGTCATGCAGTCTGGCAAATTGCAGGATTCAATATCTGCGTCTGGAATGTGTGGCTGACCTTCCTGACCGGGGTGGTGCTGGTGACGGTACTTTCCGGGCTGGGATATTTCATCCGCTTCCGTCATGTCTTTATGGCACCCGCCAAGTGACCTTCGCAACGGGCAGAATTACCGTACTTGAGGCGGCAGTTTTTCTGCTGCCGTCTGCGGGCTATTTTGCATATACAGCAAAATTACCGCATGTGCCGATCCTGACCGGCGTTTTTCTTCTGATCAGTTTCTTTTTCTGGAAACCGCTGAAGATCAGTGACCGGCTTGTTATTTATCTGGCTGTAGCCGCTCTTGCGACAACAATCTTTGCAGACAGCGCCTATCCGCTTGCAGAGGGGCGTTTTACCTTTCTTATTGCCCTGTTACATCCGGAGATACTGGTTCCGTTTCTGTTGTATCAGGCTGCCATGCTGACCATATCCAGGAACCGCCCCCTCATTCTGGGAGCGAGTGCATTTGCAGCAATTACAAGCATTGCGTTCTGCGGAGAACAGGAGCAATACTGGAATACCGCCTCGCAAAATCCACCGACAGAAATTTTGTCCCAGCAGATGATTTACTTTTGCAGCATGTTCCTCACGCTTCTTCTGCTGCTCTGGTATCTCCGGAAAACCTACCGTATCGGCAGCAAATGGTCTAAAGAAATCATTGCAATGCTGACATGTCTTTTCGTTGTTGCAGGAGCTTTTGCACTTACCAGCCAAACGCACTCCATAAGAAAGGCATTCCGGAAATTTGAAACGCTGTTTTACGGCAATTCACTTAACCAGGCAACCCGGCGATATTCAGCATTGAATTTTTTTGAATCTTCATCTTTGGATATCAACTCCTTTCTGACACCGGAAATGTTCCAAAATGAATCCGATATCGTGTTTCAGGTCATCGGCACGCAACCGCCGAGATATTTGCGCGGCATGGGCTATTCCCAATACCATTTCGGCGGAAAATGGTCCCATGGCAGCAAGGAGTTGATACAGGAACTGCCCGCTCATGACGGTACAGGATTGGAAAAAGACCGCAGTTTCATTTTCCCGCGTCCGCAACCACTCCACCCTGTCCGCTGGACGATCCTGCCGACAGGGATCCGCTTGCACAATACCGCCTTCTACCCCGCCGGAGCAACAGAGATCCGGATGCTGGCGGAGAAAGCCCATCTTACAGCCAGCGGAACGCTCTCCATCTCCGGCGGCACCCTGAATGCAGGCTACACTGTTTTTGCCGCAGACAACCGGGATTGCGGCGCACCAACCACTTTTCAGGAGCAGGAAAAAAAGATGTATTTGCAATACCCCGGTGAATTATTTCAGTTGTTGCGGGAAATCCGGTATATTACACAAACCCTGCATCCCCTGCCGGATGACGAATGTTTCCGGAAACTGCTGATCTTTTTCCGGGACAACTTCTGCTATTCCCTGACACCGGAACGCCCGGACAAAGACCCGGTAGAGCATTTTCTCCGGCATACCCGCAGAGGACATTGCGAACTCTATGCCTCTTCCATGGTTCTTTTGCTGCGCAGCTGCGGGATACCGGCAAGATATGTCACGGGCTTCATCTGCGATGAACCGCACCGATCCGGCAGGAGTTACATTGCCCGAACCGGAAATGCCCATGCGTGGGTAGAGGCATATGACCGTGACCGTCAACAATGGGTTCTCTTGGATCCCACGCCGCCAACACCGCCCATTCCGCCACGGGATCATGAAGAGATTTATCAATGGAAAGAAAGTATTCTTCTGGGGTTGCAGGAATTTCTTTCAGAACTGCGGCGGGGACATGTAGCAGAAGCATTTTCCGGGCTTCTCCGAGGGATGGCTGACACAGTGTTCCGGATACTTAAACACTATATTTTCTGGCTTTTCATCGGAATTCTATTCATTACAGCAGGCGTGTTTCTGCAAAAGAAATGGGTTCAAAAAAAATGGTCCGCCGCCTTACCGGGCAAACGGAAACTGATCCGGCAATACTGGTATTTTCTGCTGAAAATGTACTTTTGCAGAAAAATACCACTCTTTTCCCGTCCCACCGCACTGGAAATGGAAAAAATTTTGCGGCACGCCCCCCTGCCCCCGGAAAAACAGCAGAAAGCACTGGAGTTTCTGCAAACATACCGGAAAGAACGCTTTAAACCCTGATCGGCACAAAAAAACGGCCCTGTCAAAAACAGAACCGTTTTCTGATGCCGGAACAACTCCCGGCAAACATGCAAATATCAGATAAAAAGTTCTGCAATCTGAACAGCGTTCAGCGCAGCACCTTTCAGGACCTGATCCCCGCTTACAAACATTTCGATACCCCGATTGTCGCTGCGGGAAATATCCTGCCGGATGCGGCCGGCCAGAACATTGTACTGTTCAGTGGCATCTTTCGGCATGGGATACAGCTTGTTTGCAGGATCATCCGCCACGGTCACGCCTGCGGCACTGCGGAGGATGGCACGGACTTCATCCGGAGTCACCTCTTCGGCAAATTCCATATTCAAAGATTCAGAATGAGCCCGCAGGATCGGCACGCGGACGCTGGTACAGGAAACCATCAATTCCGGAGCATGCAGGATCTTGCGGCTTTCCTTGACCATCTTCATCTCTTCCTTGGTGTAATCATTATCCTGGAAGCTGTCGATATGCGGGATCAGATTGAACCCGATCTGATGGGCAAATGCGGAAGGCTGGATCGCTTCGCCGTTCAACAGCTGACGGGTCTGCAGTTCCAGTTCAGCCATACCTTTGGCACCGGCACCGCTGGCGGCCTGATACGTGGAGGCAACCAGACGGACCAGTTTCTTTGCCCGATGCAGCGGAGCAACGGCAACCAGCATGATGATGGTGGTGCAGTTGGGGTTGGCGATCACACCGTGGTGCAGTTTGGCATCTTCCGGATTGACTTCCGGAACCACCAGCGGCACATCATCTTCCATACGGAATGCGCTGGAATTATCGATCATCAGTGCGCCGGCATCCACCACCGCCTTGCGGTATTCTTTGGAAATATCCGACCCGGCACTGAACAATGCAAAATCGACCCCTTTGAAGGATTCGGGAGTCATTTCTTCAATCGTAACATCAGTGCCGCAAAATTTAGCAGTCTTGCCGGCGGAACGCTTGGAAGCCAGCAGTTTCAGATTACGTACAGGGAAATTGCGCTTTTCCAGCGTCTTGATCATTTCCACACCGACCGCACCGGTAGCACCCGCCACCGCAACATTAAACCCTTGCGACATCTTTTTTGGGCCTTTCTTTGAAAATTCTGTTTTTCACCCCTGTTTCCGAAGAAAATTCCGCAAAATCAAAACCTTGCGAAACATTCATTTTCAACAAGTTATCTCTTAATCTAAATCAGTAATATAGCGCATTTTGAACGTTTTTTCAAGTCAGATTCAGTATTTTTTTTTGAAATCCCCGTTGAAACCGGATCCGGAATTTGACAAATACGGGTTGAAATGATACATTATAGAGAAATAAGTTCAGCGGAGCAACCTGCTGTTTTGTGTGCGGAAAACAAATGAAAAAATATATGGAAGAACTGGCGGCACTGCCCGTCCGGTATTTTTGCAATTACTGTTTGCTGGGGGGGCTCGGCATCCTTTTTGAACTGCTGGTCTTCGGGATCCGCAGCGGGTGGATCGTTTCTGCAGAAATACAGGCCATGGCCGCCGCAACCATGCTGGTCACTATCCTGCAAACAGCAGCGGAATATTTTATCCCGGAAGGGAATGCGCCCTTTCTGTACCGGCTGGGAGCAGCCCTGGGACATTTGATTTTTTTTTCTGCGTTGATCCTGCTGCAAATAGAAGCGGATATGTCCGTTTCTATTGTTTGCGGTCTTCTGGGGCTCCTCTTCTGGGCTTTGGTATTTTGTCAGATCCGGTTCCCCGGGAAGGGAAATTTTCTTATGCTGCCCTCCCTCTTTTTCTGCATTTTCCTGCTTCTCCCGGCATTGGCTGACGGGCAAATGTGGATCATGGCACCGAAAACATTGATCGTTGGCAATATTCTACTGTTTCTTTTTGCCTGCTTCGCATGGCACGGACGGAACCGTAACGCAACCAGGAAAGAACAAACCTTATGAAAAAGCCGGAATTACTGGCCCCCGCCGGAAACGCATTGGCAGCCATGGCGGCATACGATGCAGGGGCAGATGCTGTTTACGCAGGTCTGCCTAAATTCAATGCCCGTGAACGGGGCGAAAATTTCTCCCCGGATGATATGGCAAAAATCATCGAACACTTCCACCGGGGCGGCCGCAAAGTTTATGTGACGATGAACACCATCGTCAAACAATCCGAACTCTCCGAAGTGGCAGAATATCTGGCTCTGCTGGATGAAATGCACCCGGATGCCCTGATCGTGCAGGATTTGGGGGTATTGCGGATGGTGCGGGAATTTTTCCCGCATCTGGATATCCACGCTTCCACCCAGATGGGATTCCACAATTCTGCCGGTCTGCAACTGGCAAAAGAATTGGGCGTCAAACGGGTGATTCTGGAACGGCAGATCACGCTGGATGAATTGCAAACACTTTCCTCCTGCGGTATGGAACTGGAAGTTTTTGCCCACGGGGCTCTTTGCTGTTCCCTTTCCGGGCAATGTTTGTTTTCCTCCTGGCTGGGGGGAGCATCCGGCAACAGGGGCCGTTGCAAACAGCCCTGCCGCCGCCGTTATTTCAGCAAAAACGGCAACGGGTTTTTCTTTTCCCCCCGGGATCTCTGCATGATCGACCGTCTGGATGAATTACAGGCGGCGGGGGTGGCATCGTTGAAAATCGAAGGCCGTCTGCGGCAGCCGGACTATGTCACCAATGCCGTCAGTGCCTACCGGATGATGCTGGATGCCGCTCCGGAGGCGGACAAAAGCAAACTTCTGGGCGAGGCCCGCAATCTTTTGAGCCGCACCTGCGGCCGAAAGTGGTCGGCTGGGTTCTACGACCCCAAACCGGCAGAACCGCTGATCGGACACGAAAGTATCGGGGCCGCCGGAATGCGGCTGGGGACAGTGGAGGAATTAAGCCCCGGCGGTTTTGCCTTTGTGACTGGCAAAAAACTGCATGTCGGCGACCGGGTCAGAGTCCAGCCCATGAGCGGAGATGAGGGCGTGGCTTTGACGGTAACTAAAATGTATGTGAACCGGGCATCGGCATTCAAAGCCAAGCCGGGCGACCGGGTTTTTCTCTGCTGTGACAAACCGGTCCAGGAGCGTGGCGTTGTCTATCGGATCGGAGAAAGTTTTACAGATTACACCGCACGGGTGGCGGCATTGCCGGCCCCCCGGAAAGTTCTGGAACTGAAAATCAATGTTACGGCTGATAAAATCGCTGTGGAAGTGGCAAATGCCCCCTTCCCCGCGTGGGAACAAGCGTGGGAATTGCAAGCGGCGGAAAAACACCCTCTGTCAGCGGAAACGGTCAATGCGGCCTTCTGCGAAGCGGATTCCACCGACTTTACAGCCTCGCCGGAAACGGTGATCGACGGCAGTTACTTCTGCCCCGCAGCGGTATTGAAAAATGCCCGCCGCGCCTTCTGGCAGAAAGTCAAAACGGAACTGCCGCCGGAAGCCGTGTTCAATCCTGCCGCAGACGGGTTGATGAAACTTCATTCAGCGATCAAATCCGTCGTTCCCGCCCTGCCCCCCGCAGAAAACACGCCGGAAACCGTAGCGATTGCCCCCAATGGAGAGATGCCGGGCAACCGGAAAGCCATCCGTGCCTGTGATGTTTTCCAGGTCAATAAAAATATTCAGGAAGCGATCCTGCCGGAGTTCTGTCCGGAGGGCCGATTGAATGCCCTTGCCGCCGCCATCCGGCAGGCATATCAGCTTGGAGTCCGCCGTTTCCGGGCAACCTCGCTGTACGGGCTTGCCCTGCTGAAAGATTTTCAGGGGATCACCGTCACGGCAGGCGGTGCGCTCCCGGTGGCAAACAGCATGGCAGTGCTGGAACTGGCAGAATTCGGCGTCAACAAAGTTCTCGCCCATATAGAACTGGAAAAGCAAGCCGTGGCAGATTTGGCAAAAGCCTCTCCGCTCCCGGTGGAACTGTACCGTTACGGGCGGCCCGTCCTTTTGATCACCCGGACGGCGATCCCCGTGGATGGCGATATTAAAGATGCCCGGGGCAACCGCTTCACGGTGCGCGCCTCCCAGAATGACCGGATGACACGGGTCTACCCCAAAGAGATCGTTTCAGTCCCGCGGATGCCGGGATTGCTGGATTTTTATGATCTGCGTTTTGCCAACTGGAATGCCAGGGAATCAAGCGTTTTCAACTTTGAAAACGGCTTGCAGTAAAATCAAATCTGATCCATCAGGATTTGCATATCTTCCGGCGGCGGTGCACAAAAACTGCGTTCTTCGCCGGACATAGGCTGCGGAATGGAGAGTTTCCATGCGTGAAGCATCTGCCGGGGTGCGGCATCGGCCACGGAGGAGCCGTACACCTCATCCCCCAGCACAGGAAATCCCAGATGTGCACAATGAACACGGATCTGATGGGTTCTGCCGGTAAGGATGGTAACTTCCATCAATGTTACGGGCAGCGTCCCCAAATGTCCGGAACGCACCGGCCGGAGAATGGAAACGGCCTCTTTGCCATTCTGCCGGACGACTGCCATTTTCTGCCGGTTCACGGGGTGTCTGCCAATCAATGTTTCCACCCGTTTTTCCCGGAAATCCGGCATACCCCGCACCAAGGCAAGGTATGTCTTGCAGGTTTTCCTTTCTGCAAAAGCTTCTGAAAGCCGTGTTTGAGCGGCGGCATGTTTGGCAATGACAAGGATCCCGGAAGTATCCTTGTCCAGCCGGTGAACGATGCCGGGCCGGTTTTCAAAGGCTTCCAAATCCTCTTTCATAGCCGGATACCGGTCCAGCAAAGCATTTACCACCGTTCCACTCATATTCCCCGCCGCGGGGTGAACAACCACATCCGGCGGCTTGTTGATAACCAGCATATCCGCATCTTCATAGAGGATCGGGAAAGCAAATGGTTCCGGGCTGGGCGTATCTGCCACGGGGTCCGGCATGGAAAGCGTGATCTGCATCCCGGAAGACACAGTCAAACGGGGCGTCAACGCTCCGGAAAAACCGGCAATTTCCACCATGCCATTTTTGATCAATTTCTGGATCACGGTACGGGAACACTCCGGCAGGAGGTGCGCCAACGCACGATCCAGTCGCTCCCCTGCAAGTTCAGGAGAGATCTGAAATTTATGCGGCGTCATCAGCAACGGGCTTCCGGAAAAAATAGATCATAAGAGCAATCCCGGCAGGGATCATAACCAAACCGATGGTTTGTGCAGGAGTCAAACCGTTCCAGAACTGGCGGTGATCTCCCCGGAAAAACTCGTCGGCAAACCGGACGATGCCATAAATCGCCAAATAAGCGGAAGCCGCCATACCGGGCTTGCATTTGCGGATCAGAACCATCATCAAAATTCCGATAAGGATATTGATCCCCGCTTCATAAAGCTGGACCGGATGAAGCGGTACAACGCCGTAACGCACAGCAGGGACACTGTCTGCCGGATATGCCATACCGGTAAAGAACTCCGTGGGTTTCCCGTAACAGCAGCCATTGAGGAAACAACCTATCCGCCCGATGGCATGGCCGATAGCGACCGAAGGCGTCGCCATATCCAGCACAGGGATCAACTGCAGTTTCTGCACCTTACAGTAGATAATGATAGCCGCCATGGCAAGGAAGAATCCGCCGTAAAAAACAAGCCCGCCCTGATCGACCCGGAAAATACCGAGTAAGTTCCCCCGGAACTGGTGAGAAAACTGAATGACATAAAAGATCCGGGCTCCGATAATACCGCCAAAAAGAGCCAGCAGCATCAAACTGGTTGCCTGATCCGAATTGACCTTTCCGTACTTGCGGTTCAAATGAACCAGACCGGTGGCGCAAACAAAACCCAAAGCCGCCATCACGCCATACCAACGGATGGCAAACCCGCCGAAATCAATTGCAATGGGGTGCATAAAACATCTCCTTCTTATCAGTTTAAACAGATCACAAGACACAATATAGCGCATTTTTTGAAAATTTCCTGTGCTGTACGGATATAAACGGTTGGAAATTTCAAAAAAATGTGATATGGTATATGTATTGCATCAAGCAACCCCGTTGTGTAATGGTAGCACAAGTGGTTTTGGTCCACTCAGTTCAGGTTCGAATCCTGGCGGGGTTGCCATTTTTTTTGCCCGAATGGGCAAAAAAACATGAAGCCTGAAAAGGATTCGCTTCATACCGCGCCAGCGGTGCTTCATATTTTGCGGCGATGCCGCAAAATGCTTCATACGCCGTCAGGCGTGCTTCATAAAAATGAAGCCTTTTCAGACTTGGCACGGCGTAGCAAAGGCGAAGACGGCGGAAGCATTGTTCCCGCCTTCATTTCATTACGCCGCGGCAAGCCATTTCATTCCGCTATGAAGCATTTTCCGTTTCACTCCAAATATGAAGCATTCGCTTCGCTCATATGATGTAAAAATGAAAAATGAGAGTTCCGGTTTGCAATACTTCATCACTGATAGGATATTAACCAAC
>JAFTIA010000081.1 GCA_017457105.1 Lentisphaeria bacterium
ACTGGTGTGGAACATGGCGTAGTGTGTGCCATGTACTCCGGAAATTCAAAAGCGCATGGCACACTGCGTGCCATAGCCTATTCATAGTATTCCCAGAATTCATAGTATTCATAGCATCTCTGCCCTCACCCTGTGCTTTGCGCAAAGCCGATACGACGAGCGATGCTGACCGGGAATACTAAGAATACCAGGAATACTGGCGTGGAACATGGCGTAGTGTGTGCCATGTGCTCCGGAAATTCAAAAGCGCATGGCACACTGCGTGCCATAGCCCATTCATAGTATTCCCGGAATTCATAGTATTCATAGCATCTCTGCCCTCACCCTGTGCATTGCGCAATGTGCTCTGCCAGCCGACAATCACCAAGGCCGGGTTCATCCGGGCAAAAAAAATCCCCCAACCGGCATCCGGCTGGAGGATCGAAAAAACGCTTGCGTCAATCAGCGGGTAGGGGAAATATAGTACTGCTCCACCGTCAAATTACCGATCTTCGCGGAAGAAGGCACATACTGAACCACTTCCACATGCCCGTCCGCCATCAGGGAGTTACAGGCATTCCGGTTGCCATGACGATCCCAGATGATACACTTTTTGGGTGCATCAATGTTCCAATAGGTGCTGAAACCGAAGGGCGTATAATAATAACTTTCCATCATGCGGATTTTGTGGGAGGCCCCCTTCACCTGACTGATTTTATAATAGGTGCCGCCGGGCGTAGTATTAACATTGTACCCCCAGCCCTGCCACATACCGTAGGAACCGACACCCCACTTGATGCTGCCATCTGCAGCCCAGGGTTCAAAAGTATCCCCGGAGTCCGCCAGCACGCCCTTCACACCGCCGCTTTCCTTGATAGCGGCATCACAAATCGGGGCAGATCTGCTGACTTTGCCATCCTTTTTGGAACGGCGGGAAAAGAATGTCTCGTTATACGGCCCCAAAAGAGCAAACCAGTGAATAGAGTTCAAGCGGGAAGGCACCACATAATCATCAAAATCTGCGGAATACTGTGCATCGGTAAGACCGATCTGCTTCAACATATTGATACACTGGGATTTGAGAGCTGTTTCCCGGGCCTTGTTCAATGCCGGGAGCAGCATGGCCGCCAGAATAGCGATGATGGCAATCACGACCAGAAGCTCGATCAGCGTAAACGAAGGACGCATAATATGCGTTCTGTTAAGTTCGTTGAGGTTGGAAGACTCTTCATTTCAGATAAAAATAAGGAGAAAAAAATGTTGTTGAGTTCAAAAATGGTTAACAGAACGCATATTATGCGTCCTTGCAAGCACAGGATCTTTATTAATTATAGCACATTCTCCGGCAAAAGGCAACTCATTTTCCGGGAAATGGCGGTAAAACCGTCAAAAGTTCCATTTCCCCGTGAAAAACAGCTCGTTTCTGCATGGCAGGGATCACGATTCTGTCAAACTGCTGCAACTCCAAAGACCGGTCTTGGCAGGTGATCCTGCCGGAACCGGATGTTACGATCACGGCACGCATGGAATCATGTTCCACTGCCGCTTCACCGTTTACACGCAGAACTTCAGAGCGGAAACAGGGCGTTTTGCGCCGGTCAAAGAGCGAAAAGCGTTCTCCATCCCCCTCCACGGGAAGCGGCAGAGGGTCCACAAAAAACGCCTCCCGGGTCGCCGCCATATCCCGGGCAGTAAAATCAAACATGGAAAGCCCGAAATCCAGCCCGCGCCCCATAAACCGGGCAGCTTCCGGCAAAACATAGCCGCCCCGTTCAAACTCGATCCGCACCGCAAAATCCGTAGGTTCCATGATCTCCACCATAAAGACCCCTTCGCCGATGGCGTGCGGCACGCCGCCGGGAACGATAAAACAATCGCCGGGTTTCACGGGGATTTTGTCAAAATATTTTAAAATCTCTCCGGTATTCTGCTCCTCCACCGCCTGCCGGAATACAGCAGGATCCGGCTGCCGCTGGAACCCCAGGTAAATATACCCCTCGCACCCGGGACGGATCCCGAGAATGTAATACCCTTCCGTCTTGCCGTGATTGCTGCCCAGATGTTTTTGCGAAAATGCCACCGTGGGGTGGCACTGCATGTGCAGACGGATGGAGGAATCCAGAAATTTCAGCAGAAATTCCGGAGAATTGCCAAATGATTTGCAGTGCGCCTCGCCGAAAAACTCTTCCGGGAAACGCTCTGTCAATTCTGTCAGCAAAAAAGTTTTTTCGCCGTCGCAAACCCGGGAGATCCCCTCATTGGACACATCCTCCCTGCCGATATTCCGGGCAGGGGTCACAGAAAGCAGCCAGTCTTCGGGGAAATGACTGTCCTGCGGCTCCTGTTTCCCGCTGATATGATCCAATATTTTCCCGCCGAGATACGTACGCCACACCCGGTTGGGTGCAAGTTTATAACAATTCTGCAATTTCATGCCAACACCTCTGAATATCTGCTGCATGCACACGCTTCCTGTACCATCAGCAGAAAATCGTTTTCAGTGCCTCCAGACTGATTTTCAAATCTTCCAGCGGCTCCCGCAAATGGGTATCATGTTCCACCAGAACCCACTTGTTATAGCCAAGTTTTTTCAGGAGTCCGGCAGTTTCCTCCCACGGAACGCCACAGTTGCCGCCGCCCAGTTCGCAAAAGCGCAAACGCTCCGGCCAACGGTCAATGCCGATGGAATCATCCTTGATAAAAACATCTTTGAAATGAACCGCGGCAATACGGTCAAAATACTTTTCCACAGTTCCGATCACATCCCCGCCCGCACCGTGCAGATGACCGATATCCAGCAGAAGCTGCGCCCCGGGACATTCCGTCATAAAACGATCCAGTTCCTCCTGACTTTCGATCCGTACCCCCAAATGGTTGTGCAACGCGGACTTCAACCCGAAACGGGCGGCGGCATCCACAAAGCAGCGGCTCCGGCGCAGGAAAACATCCATATCCACATTCCGGGTCATATCCCCGGGGGTATGCCAGATGTACTCCTTCCCGAGCGCAGCAGTAAAACTCAATGTGGTTTCCACACTGGAACTCCGGCAGGTGGCAAAATCCATGTTCAGCCGGCGGAATCCGGCGGCTTTATACATGGCATCTGCCGCATCGATACATTCCAGCCGCTCAATGCCGTCATATCCAATGGACTTCAGCTCTTCCAACCGGGCAAGAAAATCATAATTTCCGCCGTCCCACACCGTCATACCGTAATCAGCAACACCGAATTTCATCTGTATCTCCTGTTATGCCTGAACAACATTCCCGGCAAGACGCACAGCGGTTTGATAAAGCTCCGCTTCACGCCCCTCTTCCAGTTCCGCCTCCAGCGACATGGCACCGTCAAAACCGATCTCCTGCAACGCCTTGCAGAAATCCCCCCAGTCCATGACCCCGCTGAAAGGATATTGGTGAAGATCCCGGGTCCCGTCATTGTCATGGACATGGAGTGCGGCAAGCATATCCCGCCCCAGCAGCCGGACGGCACCGCCGGGCTGAACGCCACGCAAAATGCAGTGTCCGGTATCAAGGCACATTTTAAGACTGGGGGAATGGATCTCCCGGACAAGGCGCAAACACTCTTCCGGTGTGGCAATGCTCTGCTGCCGGAAGGGCATATTTTCCAGACAGACCGTTACGCCGTGCCCGGCGGCAAATCCGGCAAGACGGGTCATGAAATCAAGGTTGATATCCCATGTAAATGCCGGGTCAGTATCGACTTCACCGAAGGGCATAATGGGGTGGATCACAAAAAACCGGCATCCGAGCAAAGCGGTCCCGAGAATGGCACGGGTCATTTTTTCAAACCGTTCCGCCCGGTTTTCCGGCGTGGCATCCTGAATGGGCCACCGCCAGGGGCCGTGCGTCTGCCAAATCTGCAAGCCGCAATCTTCGGCACAGGTGCGGATGTGCTTCATGGCGGAAGCAAATTCAGTTTCGGAACAATGGAATACAGGTGTCTCCGTATTGGCAAGCGCATCATAATCGATGCAGTCATATCCGTCAGCTTTCATGCGTTTCAACCCGGCTTCCAGACCGAGTTTTTTGACATACGTTTGCGAGGCGATCCCGATTTTCATAAAGAAAGTCCTTTCTGTTTTTCATACAGGGATTCAATATAGCATGAGGCTCCATTTTTTCAACCGGAAAGAAGCCTGCACAGGGCATATAAAGACGGCATGAAAAATAAGGCTCTGTACTAAACATAGACTGATATTATGGAGCGCAGACGATTTTTAATCGTCAAGCGACGGGTCAAGGGCGGCATCGTGCCGCTGCGGAATGGTCGGCTGTCGGGCTTACGCCCTCTCGAGCCTCCGGCACTGAAACG